>NZ_BAAAUG010000220.1:0-20649 GCF_039533825.1 Streptomyces rectiviolaceus | reverse complement strand
CGCTCGGGCGGGCAGGGGTTGGCGGCGGCGAGCACGGCCAGCTGCTCCGCGGTGGGCTTGTCCTGCAACTCGACGTGACAGGAGAGCAGTTGGCGCACCGTCAGAGGGCGGTCCACGGCGAGGCCGTCACGGCGCGGACGGCTCGCGCGGATGTCGAGAACGGCGTCCAGGTCCACGCCGAGCGCGGCGGCGGTCCGGTCGACGAGCGCCGGGTCGTTGACGGGCAGCACGGTGAGGTGGTCGCCGGTGCGATAGGTCATGCCGTCGGGCAGCGCGAGCCGCACGAAGCGCTTCGTGCGGGGATGGCCGGGGGCGGTGAGGTCGTAGGCCTCGGTGACCGTCATCGGGACGAGCCCGTGCCGCGCGGCGAGTGCGTCCAGCGGCCCGCCGGTCACCTCGCGGACCTCGTACGCGTCCGAGGGCGCGGCGGCGTCCGGGGCTCCCAGCGCGTCGGGATCGCCGTACCGCTCGAGCAGAGCCCTGCGCAACCGCGCGGTGAACTCGCGTACGGCGCCGCCGAGATCGCCCGAGGCGTCGGCCGCCGTGCGCTCAAGGAGCCGGGTGCCGCCCAGCTCGGCGAGCCGCTCGTCGAAGCGCGTGGGGACGTGCTGATAGGTGGCGGCCCAGTTGCGGTCGCCCACGCCGAGGACCGCGTACGTGACGTTCTCGGCGGTGGCAGCGGGTGCGCCGTCCAGCCAGGAGGCGAACACCGCGGCGTCGTCGGTGGGACGGCCGTTGTAGGAGGCGGCGGTGATGACGACCGGGCGGTCGGCGGGCAGCGCGCCCGCGTACTCGTCCAGCGGTGCGACCTCGACGACACACCCCACCGATGCGGCCTCGTCGGCGAGTTGGGCGGCGAAGTCCCGGCAGGTTCCATAGTTGCTGCCGTGCAGGAAGAGCGCACGGGTGCCGGGCACGACGCGGGCGGGCAGCACGGCGGCGTCGGGCTCCGCCACGGTCCGGCCGGCCGTCGCGCCCGGCAGCTCGCCGTGCACGCGGTCGGCGGCGGTGCGCGGCGTCAGCGTGAGCGTGAAGCCGTCGGGCTTGAGGGTGAGCGTCTCCTTGACGGTGAGCCGGTAGTCGGCGTGGTCGTGCAGCCGGTAGCGGTGCACCAGCATCCCGAGCAGCATGGTCGCCTCGTGCAACGCGAACTGCCGCCCGATGCAAGCCCGTTCACCGGTTCCGAACGGCTTGAACGCGTGCGGGGAGCGCGCGGCCTCCGCCTCCGCGGTGAAGCGCGCCGGGTCGAACAGCTCCGGGTTGTCGCCCCACACGGGCTGCCGGTGCAGCATCGGCGTGAGCACGGTGACGCCCTGGCCCGCACGCAGCGGGATGCGGCCGCCGAGGAGCGTGTCCTCGCGGGCGTGGCGCCCGAACGCCGCGGCCGTCGGCCACAGTCGCAGCGCTTCGTTCAGGACCTGACGGGTGTACGTGAGCCGCCCGACCTCGTCGAAGGTCGGTTCGGGGTCGGCCGTGTCGCCCCACAGGGCATCGACCTCGCGCCGTACGAGGTCGAGCACGGCGGGATGCTTGGCGAGGTAGTACATCGCGAACGACATCGCACCGGACGTCGTCTCATGCCCCGCGATCAGGAAGGTGATCACCTGGTTGCGGATGTTGGCGGTATCCAGCTTCGAGCCGTCGCCCGGATGCGTGGCGCTGAGCATGAGGCCGAGCAGATCCTCGGCGGGCTCCGCACCGGGCGTGCCACCTGCCCCGGCCCGCGCGGAAATGACCTCGTCGACCACCTGCGCCAGATAGCCGGCGTCGTCCCGGAAGGCCGCGTCCGCCGCCGAGTGATCACTGCCCGGAGTGCGGCTCAGCCGCGTCATGCTCCACTCCAGGCAGCGGACCATGGACTCGACGAAGGGATGCGGCTCGGCCCGCTCGAACGAACCGAAGTCGTAGCCGAACCCGGCGAGCCCGATCGTGTCCAGCGTCATCCGGGTCATGTCACCCGGCACGTCCACGGGACGCCCGTCCCGCGCGCCGCGGTCCCACGACTCGATCAGCCGGTGCGCGACGCGCAGCATCATCGGGTGGTACGTACGCATCGAGCCCAGCGCGAACGCGGGCATCAGGATGTCGTGCGCGCGGGCCCAGTTGGGCTCGTCGTTGTACGCGGTGAAGAGGCCGTCGGCGGTGAACTCGCGCACGTTCTCCAGCGCGGGGCCGACGTGCTTGGCGAAGCGGGTCTCGTCGGCGAGCTCGGTGACGAGACCGAGATCGCTCACGAACAGCGCGTCGCGGCCGTGCAGCCGCCGCCGCACGACGGGTCCGTGACGGCGGACCAGTTCCATGGCCTGCTGCAGCGGGGCGGGCCCCGGCCCGGTGGCGGAGATGTCGATCAGCGGTACGCCGTCGAGGCCGGAGCCGGTGTCCTGGGGGAGCGGTGCGGTGGTGGTGGGGGGCATGGCGCGACAACTGCCTTTCGCCGTACGGAAGTCACTGCTCACCAGCTTGATCGCCGATCCCCGCAGGTCCGCGCCGTACCACTACATGATTGTGTAGTGGCGAATGATGCCCCGCTCTTGACTGCCCCCGGCTGGAAGGAGTCGCCCTGTGGACTCCATGGACTCCGTGCTGTGGCGCAACCGCGCCATGCTCCTCTTCAACCGCATCCCGATGCCTGTCGCGGTGTGCGACGCGAGCGGGGCGATCATCCTCGCCAACCCGGCGATGGCGGCGGAGTGGGGCGAGACCTCCGGCACCCTGCGGGGCCGCAACGTGCTCGAGCTGTTCCGCCCCGATGAGAAGACACAGGTGCTCCGGATCGCCGAGGCGGTGCGGCTGCGCCGCCGCTCGCGCTATCCGGTCGCGGTGCACTGGGAGGCGGCCGACGGGGTGCGACGGCACGGCGAGCTGACGGCGGAGCCGGTGAGCGACACGGTCGACGATGCCACCGCCCTGCTGGTGCTGCTCCGCGTCCTGGGCGAGGAGCGCGCACCGGCTCCGGCGCCCGTCGAGGCCGCGACCGCGGCCGAGGCCCGGATCCTTGCCCTGCTGGCCGGCGGTGCCACCACGGCTCAGGCGGCCCGCGAAACGGGCCTCACGCATGACGGCGTCACCTACCACCTGCGCCGTCTGACCGACCGCTGGGGCGCGGCGAACCGGACGGAACTGGTGGCGCGGGCGTATGCGCTGGGGGTTCTGGTCCCTGGGGTGTGGCCTCCGGCGGCGTGAAGCGAGCCTGCCGGGGGAGCGGCCCCTGCGGCCTCTTGGCAGAGGGCGGGGCTCAGCTCGGGGTGTCGCTCGGCTCGGCTGCGGTGCGGCGGTATTCGGCGTTGATGCGCTTTGCCTCTTCGAGCTGGTCCTCGAGGATGACGATGCGGCAGGCCGCCTCGACCGGGGTCCCCTGGTCCACCAGCTCGCGGGCGCGCGCGGCGATCCGCAGCTGATAGCGGGAGTACCGCCGGTGGCCGCCCTCCGAGCGGAGCGGTGTGATCAGCCGTGCCTCACCGATGGCCCGCAGGAAGCCGGGTGTGGTGCCGAGCATCTCGGCGGCCCGCCCCATGGTGTAGGCGGGGTAGTCGTCGTCGTCCAGACGACCGCTGAGCGGAGTATCTGCAGTCATGTCACCTCGTTGTGCCAACGCGTCGAGGGGCCCCAGTGCCGTACGGCACCAAGGCCCCGAAGGAAATTCAACACCATCTGTCGGCCCTATTGCTGCGCCGACCTATTGTTTCCGCCGTCCGGCCCGAGAAGTGGGCTGGAATGCGGGGATCGCTGATGCGTGACCGAGGACCACCTTCCATTCCGGGGTCTTGCGGCACCCGGGCCGAATCGATCTCGGGCCGGGCGATCCTGATGGCGTCTGCTCCTCCGTTCTTCCTCTGGGGTCTACACCTACGAGAGAAACCCTAGCCATGCGACCGACCAATGTCTACGCCCGCGAGCGTAGATTTTTTGCACTGCCACCCCGACACATGCGCGCGGGTACACGAAGAGGGCCCTGCCGGCGCGCGCCGGCAGGGCCCTCTTCGTTGTTCTGGTGTCGTGTCCTACGTCTCCCGCTACACGGGAGTGGAGGCGCCGAGCATCGCCGACGCGGACTGGACCGGTGTGAGGTCGGGCGGGGCAGGGTCCTCGGACGGGGTGCGGCAGGTGAAGCCGAGGTGTGTCATGGCGCGGGTGACTTCCCCGGCGCTGAAGTCACGCCGGTCCTGCCGGGTGATGACCGCTCCCACCTGCTTGATGGGGTAGTGGCGGCGGCCGATGATGACGGAGTCGCCCGTGATGGGCTCGGGCTTGATGCCCTTCATCGTCTCGAGCACCCCACTCTTGGTGAGGTCGAACGGGAAACGGGCGATGACGCAGCGCATGATGCCTCACAGGTGAGGAGAGGGGCCGACAGACAGAGGTGAGGTGATCAACGCACGAGGGCGAGAACGTCCCGTAGGCGGACCTGGTCCGTGTAAGCGGGGCCTTCGCGGACGGCGATGAGACGGGCCCGAGTGATCAGGCCCGTGCACAGGTCGTCCTCGTCGCACAGGAACAGATGGCCGGCGCCCGCGCCTGCCATGACCGAGAGGGCGAGCTCGACGGTCATGTCGTCACGGACCTGCGGTCCGCTCCCGTCCGGGCCGTCAGAGCTTTCGCCGCTGTCGGCCAGGAAGGCGGTGGCGGAGTCCGCCGGGCGGGGCTGAGTCTGAACCGGTGTCAAAGGTGTCTCCTGCAGGGGTGGGTGAACCTGATGATCGCGAAGCCTAGGCCGCCGAGCTGGAGGGGGGCTGCCCCTGAACGGCGCGGCGCGGAGCACGGTCGGTGCGCCGGTCCTGGGCGCTGCGGCTGCGGCGGCCCCGCGAAGAGGACGCGCTGCCGCGCCGGGGGCGCTCGGCGGCCGGCATGGAGATGGTGACCGGGACGCCCGAAGGAGTCTGGGCGCCGGTGATGCGGCTCAACTCCTCGTCGCCGGAGCGCACTTGGGCGGTCTGCGGGGTGATGCCCGCGGCGGACATCAGGCGGCTCATGTCACGGCGCTGGTTGGGCGTCACCAGGGTGACGACGCTGCCGGACTCACCGGCGCGGGCCGTACGGCCGCCGCGGTGGAGGTAGTCCTTGTGGTCGGTGGGCGGGTCGACGTTCACGACCAGGTCGAGGTTGTCGACGTGGATCCCGCGCGCGGCGACGTTGGTCGCCACGAGCACCGTCACATGACCGGTCTTGAAGTGGGACAGCGTCCGCGTGCGCTGCGGCTGGGACTTCCCGCCGTGCAGGGCCGCGGCACGGACACCGCTGTTCAGCAGGTGCTCGGTCAGCTTGTCGACGGCGTGCTTGGTGTCCAGGAACATGAGCACCCGGCCCTCGCGGGCAGCGATCTCGGTGGTCGTCCGGTGCTTGTCCGCGCCGTGCACGTGCAGCACATGGTGTTCCATCGTGGTGACCGCGCCCTGGGAGGGGTCGACGGAGTGGACCACCGGGTCGGAGAGGTAACGCCGGACCAGCAGATCGACGTTGCGGTCGAGCGTGGCCGAGAACAGCATCCGCTGGCCCTCGGGGCGTACCTGGTCGAGCAGCGCGGTGACCTGGGGCATGAAGCCCATGTCGGCCATCTGGTCGGCCTCGTCCAGGACGGTGATGCCGACCTGGTTCAGCCGGCAGTCGCCGCGGTCGATGAGGTCCTTGAGCCGGCCGGGCGTGGCGACGACGACCTCCGCTCCGGAGCGCAGCGCACCGGCCTGCTTGCCGATGGACATGCCGCCGACCACCGTGGCGAGCTTCAGCCTCAGGGCGCGGGCGTACGGCGTGAGCGCGTCGGTGACCTGCTGGGCCAGTTCGCGGGTGGGGACGAGGACCAGGGCGAGCGGCTGGCGCGGCTCGGCGCGCTGCCCCTCCGTACGGGCGAGCAGCGCGAGTCCGAAGGCGAGGGTCTTGCCCGAACCGGTGCGGCCACGGCCCAGTACGTCACGGCCCGCGAGGGAGTTGGGCAGCGTCGCTCCCTGGATCGGGAACGGCACGCTCATGCCTTCGCGGCCGAGCGCGGCGAGCAGCGGGGCCGGCATCGCGAGCTCGGCGAACGTCTCGACGGCCGGGAGCGCGGGGGTGACGGTGACCGGCAGGGCGAACTCGCCCTGGGGTGCGGAGGGGCGGCGTCCGTAGCCACCCGAACGGCTCGGGCCACCGGAGCGGCCGCCGGACTGTGCACCGAAGCGGCCCCCGCTGCGGCCTGAGCCCGACGAGCCCGAGCCGTAACTGGAGCCAGAGCCCGAGCCGTAACTGGAGCCGGAGCCGGATCCGTAACCACCGGAGCGGGCGCGAGAAGAGCGGTCGTTCGTGCGTGCGCGGTTCATGTGGAACCTTCCTTGATGCGGCACGTACCAAGGAATTTCCGCAGCGAGAACGCAGCGCGGAGAATCACGAGAACACGGGCCGGGGGAAATGCGTAAAGCGAATCCGGCCGACTGCAGTGTTCTGCGGGCGGATGCGCGGGAACGATTGACGTTCCGGACAGGGGCACGGCGAACAAGAGGTCGATGACACAGTGTTCGCGCAGATGATTCGTGGCCCTGGATGATGCGGGAAATACGCGAGCTGGGGCCCGCACCCCAAGGTGCGGGCCCCAGCTACAAAGTACGCGTGAGCGTCAGGCGGGAACGATGTTCTCGGCCGTCGGGCCCTTCTGGCCCTGGGCGATGTCGAAGTTCACCTTCTGGCCTTCCTGGAGCTCACGGAAGCCCTGGGCGGCGATGTTCGAGTAGTGGGCGAAGACGTCGGGGCCGCCGCCGTCCTGCTCGATGAAGCCGAAGCCCTTTTCAGCGTTGAACCACTTCACGGTGCCAATAGCCATGTTAAATCTCCTTCGGGGCAGTGCCCGGAGCCGCACTGTGCGGACTCCGCGTCGCCGCGATGATTGCCCCGCCGGAAATGACCGGAAATACAAAAGTGCTCCCACCGGCCCAAATGAGCGGTGAGGGCACTTGAAGTTTTTTGGGAACCACAACTGCAACTGAGATCGACAGTAGCACGGTACGGTCGGCTCTGTGTGGTAGAAAATGCCGTTCTGGCTGTCGTGCAAGAAACTCTCAGAGCGCGTCACGCTGATTTCTCTCACGGCCGGCACACATATTGGACCGCTCGAAACGCAGCGTTTCTGTCACAGGGGTCCGGCGCCGAGGATCAGGGCGTAGGAGCCCAGGCCGATCATGCGGCTGCCGGGGACCTGCTCATGTCCGATGTGCAGATCGCCGACGGCGCCGGTGTCCGGGTCGAAGGTGACTTCGGTGAGTGTGCCGATGTCCTCGCCGTACTCGGTGAGGACCCGCTTGCCGAGGAGCCGCTTGTGCGCACGGGAGTGCGGGCTGCGGCGGGCGTCCTCGGTCGCGTCCCCGGCGCCGGTGTCGATGATCACCGCGTCCGGGCCCACCCCGCGCACCTCGCTCCAGGGGACGCTGTCACTGCCGCGCTTCACGTCCCGCAGATACAGCTCCGTGATCCGGCAGGCCTGCGGATCGATGCCGAGTCCGGCCAGCTCCCCGGCGGGGCGGGCGTCGTCGGCGCTGATGACCGGGTGGCCCAGCACCTTGCTGAGCAGCATCATCGGGCATCCCCTTTCCGGAACCCCGTCTCACCCGCGGTCCGGAGCCGGTCCCATGCCGCGGTCAGCTCGTCGAGGTCGTCCACCGCCTGCCCGGCGAGCCCGGCCGGGATCACCAACGTGTCGCCGGTCATGGCCAGTCGGCCGTGCGCCGGCAGGAACGCCCTGCGCTCGTGCCGGCCCATCGCCTCGGTGGTGGCGACCTCGAAACCGGCCACCCGGCCACTGGTGCCGCCTTCGACCACCGCGTCCACCACGGTGCCCAACTCCAGCCCCGCATCGCTCAGTACGCGGGCCCCGCGCACCTGTCCGGTGTCGGCCTCGCCCCTGTCCACCACCGCGTCCCTGGCCCGCAGGACCTCCTCGGAAAGGATCATCACCGCGTCAGGACCCAGTGCGTGGACGCCGGGCCAGGGCAGGCCCTGCTTGAGCGGACCGGACAGAAGTCCCCGGCCCGCCAGCGTGAAACCCGTGATCTGTCCGCCCGCCGCGTCGAAGACGGTGTCCTTGACCTGGGCCACGGCTTCCCCACCGAGCGTGACCACGGGCCGCTTGGTCAGGTCGGCGGCCGGTATCAGCGTCGTCATCGCATCCTCCCGCGTCCCGCACGGCGGCCTCGCCGGACCACGATCGCGCCACCGCCCCGGCGCCGGGCCTGAGTTCCGATGACCGCACCGGTCAGCAGGAGCGCTGCGACCAGCACTGCGGTCAGCCACATCCACCAGATCACAGCCGTCCACCTCCCGTGTCGTCCCGCGGTTGAACCGGGTTCCCCTGCAAGGGTGACTTATACGGAGAGTCAAGTCACGGGAATGTAACGGGAGATGACGGGTAAGAGCCCGTGCACGGCGCGCTCTCACCCCGAGGGCGCCTTGTGTTCAGGGAGTGACGATGGTGGCCCCGACGAGCAGCGGTCCAGCACCCACGATGTCGTTCGCCGAGCGACATACCGCCGGCCCCGACCTCGCCGCAGCCGGGCCGCCGGCCGCCGAACACCCCCTGCCGCTCGCCGGCGGACGGCGCACGGCCGATCTCCGGGCCCTCTCCATGACGCTCTTCGCCCGCCTCGACGCGGTGGAGGAAGGCACGCCCCAGCACTCCTACGTACGCAACTCGCTGGTGGAGCTGAACCTCAACCTCGTGCGGTACGCGGCCCATCGGATGCGTCCGCGCGACGAATCGTACGAAGACGTCGTCCAGGTGGGCACCATCGGTCTGATCAAGGCGATCAACCGCTTCGACCTGCAGCGCGGCGTGGAGTTCCCCACCTTCGCGCTGCCGACCATCATGGGCGAGATCAAGCGCTTCTTCCGCGACACCACCTGGGCGGTGCGTGTTCCCCGGCGGCTGCAGGAACTCCGCCTGGACCTGGTGAAGGCCACCACGGATCTCGAGCAGACCAACGGCCACACCCCGACCACGGCCGAACTCGCCGAGCATTTGGACCTGGACGAGGCCCAGATCAGCGAAGGTCTCACCGCGGCCAACGGCTACACCACGGCTTCCCTGGACTTTCCGGCCGACGGCGTCGACTCGGACGACACGCTGGCCGACCACGTGGGCTACCGCGATCCGGAGCTGGACAAGGTCGAGGACCTGCACTCCCTCAAGCCGCTCATCGCCGCGCTCACGGAACGCGAACGCAAGATCCTTTCGATGCGCTTCGCCGCCGATATGACGCAGAGCCAGATCGGTGCGGAGCTCGGCATCTCCCAGATGCACGTCTCGCGCATCCTCAGCCGGACCCTCGGGCGGCTGCGGGTCAAGCTCCTCGACAAGAGGTAGCAGCAGGGCGCGAACCGCGCGCGGCTGTTTCGGGAGAGGCCACTGGGCTGATCTCGGTACGATGGCTCATGGGGGTGTGATGTCCACTGAGACCCATCGCCTGACCATCACCGAGCTCGCGAGTTGCTCCGACTCCGCGGTGCTGCGGGTCAGCGGCGAACTCGACCAGTCCTGCGAGGAGTACTTCCTGCGTACCCTCGGCGCCTCCGTCGAGGCCGGGCACCGGCATCTGGTCCTCGACGTGACGGCGCTGATGTTCTGCGACTCGCGCGGGCTCAACTGCCTGCTCGCCGTGCGCTGGCTGCTCGCCCGCCGCGAGGGCAGGCTGCTGCTCGCGGGGGCGGGGCGGCGCCTGTCGGAAATGCTGACGCTGACCGGCAGCACCGAACTGCTCCCCGCCCACCGCACGGTCGGCCAGGCCCTGCAGACCCTGCCGGCCGACCAGCGTCCGCTGTGGCCGCCGAGGGAGCCGTAGCCCCGGCCGCCCGCGCCCGGGAGCCGTTACTCCGTGCGCAGAGCCGTGGCCGTACGGGTCCTGGCCGCCCAGGTCGCGGGGAGCAGCGCGCCGAGGAGCGCGATGACGACCCCGGCGAGCCCCAGCAGGACCAGGTGCGAAGTCTCGTACACGTCGAGGACCGACGGCGGCAGACCCGTGCCCGCGGCGCGCCCCATCACCGGCAGCACGAAGCCGTGCAGCGCGAACCCGGCGGGCACGCCCACCAGACCGCCGACCACCCCGATCCCCGCCACCGAGGCGAGCACGAGGCTCACGGTCTGCCTCGGTGACATGCCGAGCGCCTTGCAGACGCCGATGTCGTGGACGCGCTCCCGGGTGTCGAGCACGACGGAGTTGAGCACCCCGAGACCCGCCACGGAGACCAGCATCAGGGTGAGCAGGACCGCCATGGCGTTCAGGACGAGGACCGTGCCCTCCTGCTCGGACGGGGGGTTGGCCATGGCGTCGCCGCCCAGCGGCTCGAGCATTGCGGCGAGCTTCTTGGCGTACGCGGCGGGGGAGATGTCCGCATCCACCTCGACCAGGAACGTCTGGGGCTCGGCCGTGGCGAATCCGGCGAGGTCCGTGTGGAGGTGCAGGCCGTCGTCCGAGGTGTCGAAGGCCTCACCGACGATCCGCAGGGTCCGTGTCTCCTTCCCGAGGGCCACCCGTACGGTGTCGCCGATCTCGGTGCCGGTCCTCTCCAGGAAGCGCGTGGACACCACGAGCTGCCCCGCACCGGTGATCCAGCGCCCGGCGATCATCTCGTAGCCGCCCGACGCCGGATCACCCTCGTAGAGGCTGGCCCGGACCGGTCCGGAGATCCCTCCCACGGTGACTTCCGTCTCCGTCATGCCGTAGTACGAGGCGGTGCCCGCCTGCGCCTCGACGGCGGCGCGCACCTTCGCCGGGTCGGCGGCCGGGGGAGACGTGTCGCCCGTCCCGGGGCGAGGCCCTTCGGGGCCGGCGCTCTGCCCACCGCTGAACACGGTGACAGCGGCGCGCTCCTCGGGATCCTGGGCGGCGCCGACCGCGTCGAGCGACGCGGTGAGACCCACCGCGAAGGTCGCCGCGACCGTGCCGAAGGCCACCGCGAGCAGCATCGCGAACGTACGGACCGGGTGCGCGAAGGGACTCGCGAGACCGTAGGTCACCGCACGCGGCAGCGGAAGCCGCCCCGCCGCCCGGTGCGCCCACTGGCCGCGCCCCGTGCGCGGCGCCCGGCCCACCGCGATGGCCTCGACCGTGCGAAGCCGCCCGGCCCGCAGCGCGGGGACCAGCGCCGCGACGCCGACGACGAGCAGCGCGGCGGCCGGCACCACGACATCCACCCACCAGGCCACCGACAGGGAAGCCGTGCCGTACACCTCCTCGGTGTCGGCGAGGAGCGGGACGGCGAGCAGGTTTCCGAGCACGACCCCCAGCGCGATGCCGACGCCCGCCGGTATCAGCGCCTGGGCCACATAGGCGCGCACGACCTCGCGCGGGGTGAAGCCGATGGCCTTGAGGATGCCGATCCTGCGCAGGCTCGTGCCGACCGCGCCGCTGATCACACTGCCGACGATGATCACGGACATCGCGATGCCGAGCACACCGAACGCGATCAGGAACGGGATGGTCGGCGCCGCGCCCTGATCCGCGGCGCGTTTGGTGTCCAGGTAGGACTGGGTGCCGAGCAGCGCCCCGGACGGCACCGCGGCGGCGAGCTTCTTCCGGGCGTCGGCGATCTGTTCCTTCGTTCCCGCTGAGTCGAAGCGGTAGAGCATCTGGCTCGTGACCGGACCGTCATCGGACGCGAGTTCCCTGACCTGGGCGGGCGTCGCCCACGCGTCGGCGGTCTTGCTGACCGACACGGCGAGGCCGACGACCGTGAGGGTCTCGGCGTCCGCGGCGTCCGACGTCCTCAGGGTGGAGCCGAGCTCGAAGGCGGGTCCGGCGAAGGACTCGTCAAGCACGATCTCGCCCGGTTTCGCCGCCCACCGGCCGGACTTCAGGTCCAGGTCGTCCACGGCGCCGTGCGGCGCGGACCGCCCGGCCAGCGTCAAGGTCGGCACGTGACCGCCGTCCGGGGCCACCGGACGGATCGTCGTGAGCGGGTAGGGGCCTTCGCTCGCCGTGACGCCGTCCTGCCGCCCGGTGGCCTCGATCCGCGCCGTGCTCGCCTTGGCCGGATCGAACTGCGCGGTGATGTGCGCCCCGTGCTGCTGCGCGAAGGCATGGTCGAAGGGGGCGTTCGCGGCGACCATGAGGGAGCCGGCGACCACGGCCGAGGCCACGGCCATCATCGTGGCCACGGCGATCACCACGGTCTGCACCCTGCGCCGCCCCACTCCGGAGCGCACGACACGGCCCAGCGCGCCGGTGCCCGAGCGGCTCATCGGAGCGCCTGCGCAGGCGTGTCGAGGGCGACTTGGCCGTCGACCAGGTGAATCGTGCGGCTCGCGCAGGCCTCAGCGAGCGCCAGATCATGCGTGACAAGGACGATCGTCTGTCCGCCGCGGTGCAGGTCCACGAGCAGCTCCCTGACGTCGTGGCCCGACGCCGTGTCGAGCGCTCCGGTCGGCTCGTCGGCCAGGAGCAGCGAGGGGCGGTTGACCAGCGCCCGGGCGACCGCGACGCGCTGGCGTTCGCCGCCCGAGAGACGGCCCGGATAGGCGCGGGCGTGCTGCTGGATGCCGAGGATCTCCATGAGCTCGACGGTGCGGGCCGCAGCCTTCTTCCGTGCGGTTCCGGTCAGTTGGGCGGGCAACCGGATGTTGTCGGCGACGGTGAGGTCGTCGAGCAGGTTGAAGAACTGGAAGACCATGCCGACCTGTTCGCGGCGGAACCGGGCGAGCGCGTGCTCGCTCAGCCGGTCGATGCGCCGCCCCGCCACCGTGACCGCTCCTTGCGTCGGCTTGTCCAGGCCCGCGACGAGATTCAGGAGCGTGGACTTGCCGCTGCCCGACGGGCCGGTCACCGCGAGGGCCTCGCCCTGGGCGACGCCGAGGTCGAGCGGCCCGAGCGCGGGCGCGCCCGCGCTGTCGTAGCGCTTGGCCACGCCTTCCAGTTCGATCACGTGAGTCATGGCAGGTGTCCGTCCTTGCGGTCGAGGGCTCATGCGGTTGCCGGCCCAGCTCAGCGAACGTAGGAGCGGGGGCCGTTGGAGCGCGTCGGCCGCGGCACCGACATCAGGACCTCCGCGCGGAGGACCCTGCCGCGGGGTCATCACTGCGACGTACTCCTGCGGGACGGGCCCCTGGTCGCGCAGGCTGATGCGGGCAGGAGCGGGCGGAACGCACAATGAGCCGGTGGACACGGGAGAGTGGCGCGTACGGCGTCAGCAACTGCGCGACGCGTTCCGCCCGGAGGCGAGGCCCGCCCCGTTGTCGTACCGAGAGGTGGGGGCAGATGTGGCCCTGGCGGTCCTGCTGACCGTCATCGCCCTGATCGTGGCGGCGCGTTACCCCGACAGCGGGCCGGTCACGATCGGGCAGGACTTTCCTGCCAGGCCCGAGCCGCCGCCTCCGGGCCCCGGGATACCGGACCACGAGACCTACGCCGCGCCCTGGCCGCTCGTCGCCCTCTCGGCACTGCCGCTGGCGGCCCGGCGCCGGTACCCGCTGGCCGCTTTCGCGGCGGTGCTGGTCGTGGCGCTGGCCATCGGCGAGGACAGGACGTCCTGGATCAACGTGCTGACCTGCGTCGTCGGCGCCTACAGCGCCGTCATGCACAGCCGGTACCGGCTACGGGCGATGGTCGTGCTGCTCGGCGCCGCCGTCCTGGCGGGCATCGCCTTCCGGGACACGGAGCCCGTCCTTCCGGGCTGGTCGAGCCCGGCGGTCGTGCTGCTCGTGGCGGGGGTGCTGGCCGGCCTTGTCCGGCTCTGGCAGCGGCAATTGGCGGCGAGCCGGGGCCGGTACGCGCACCTGCAGCAGGCGCAGGGAGAGGCCACGCGCCGGGCGGTGGACGAGGAGAGATCCCGCATCGCCGCCGAGCTGCACGACGTCGTGACCCACAATGTGAGCGTGATGGTGATCCAGGCGGGCGCGGCACGCAAGGTGATGGACGCGGCGCCGGAGCGGTCGAAGGAAGCGCTCCTCGCGGTCGAGGCCGGGGGCCGGGCCGCGATGGCCGAACTGCGGCATGTGATGGGCCTGTTGGCCGCCCCGGACACCGGCAGGGCCGACAGCCCGGCGGACGGCCTTGAGCCGCAGCCCGGCCTCGGACAGCTCGACGCCCTGATCGAACGCGTACGTGCCGCGGGGACACCGGTCCGCGTCACGGTGGGTCTGCCGCCGGACCCGCTGTCACCCGGCGTGGACCTCGCGGCGTACCGCGTCGTCCAGGAAGCGCTGACCAACACGATCAAACACGCGCCCGGCGCCGACGCCACCGTCGCCATCGGCCGCGCCGACGACCACCTGGAGATCGAGATCATCGACACCGGAGGCTCGCGAGACGCCCCGCAGGCGGACGGCAACGGCCGCGGTCTCATCGGCCTGCGCGAGCGCATCGCGGTCTACGGCGGCGAACTCACCGCCGGGCCGACCCTCACGGGCGGCTACCGCATCAAGGCCCGAATACCCTGGCCCACCACATGAGTTGGCCCCCGCTGCGCCTCGTCATCGCCGACGACCAGGCACTCGTACGCACCGGATTCGGGATGATCCTGGCCGCCGACGGCATCGAGGTGACGGCCGAGGCCGCCGACGGGGCCGAGGCGGTCGCCGCCGTCCGGCGCACCCGGCCCGACGTCGTCCTCATGGACATCCGGATGCCCCGGATGGACGGCATCGAGGCCACCCGACGGATCCTGGCCGGCGAAGGCCCGCACACGACCCGGGTCATCATCCTCACCACGTACGACCTCGACCACTACGTCTACGCGGCGCTCACGGCGGGCGCCAGCGGCTTCCTGCTCAAGGACGTCACCCCCGAGCACCTGGTGGCCGCCGTACGCCTGGTGCAGTCCGGCGACGCACTCCTCGCCCCCACGATCACCCGCCGCCTCATCGAACGCTTCGCCACCCGCGAGGAGAGCGAACCGGCCACCCTCCACCGCGACCTCTCCGACCTGACGCCCCGTGAGCTTGAGGTGCTCCGGCTGCTCGCGACGGGCCTCAGCAACGCCGAGCTCGCCGACCGTCTGTTCCTCAGCCCGACCACGGTCAAGACACACGTCGGCCGCATCCTGTCCAAACTGGACCTGCGTGACCGTGTCCAGGCCGTCGTGCTCGCCTACGAGACCGGGCTGATCTCACCGGGAGGCCGCGACGGCGGTACCTGAGCTCAGCGACGCCCTCGGATCTTGCGGAACAGCTGCTTGGCCTTGGCCCGGTTCCGGGGGTCGGCCGAAGCCCGGCGGGCCTGGCTGATCGCGCGCTGCCCCTGCGGGCTACGGACGAACTGCTTGATACGGGCTATGACTCCGGGCATGCCGACTCCTAGGACGAGAGAGCTGACAGCCTACGGCAGGTCCGTTGGCCCTCAAGTGGCACGGCCGGACGGTCTGGGGGTGGGCCAATGGCTCAGTGATTCAGGTGTCGGTTGAGCCAGTAGGGCTCTGGATGGTGTGATGTGTCTGTCGATGGCGCTGCGGATTCCCGCGGCGCCTTTTGCATGTGGGCAGGTCGAGCTGGACGAGAAGGGGGCGGGGAAGCCGTGCTGAAGAGGGTGTTCGTGGCGCCGGATCCGGGGCGGGTGCGGTTGCGGTTCGCCGCGCGGGCCGTCATCGGCATCGCGTTGGCGGTGGCCGTGTGCGGTCTGGCCGGGCACTCGCTCGTCGCGGCGATCACCGGTGGGCTCGCCGCTCTCCTCGCTCTCTTCACCGTGGGCGACGCGACGGTGAAGGGGCAGGCCGTCACCACGGCTCTGCTGCCCGCGGTCGGGTTCCCCGTGCTCGCTCTGGCGGCGGTGCTGCACGACGTACCCGTGGCGCGGGACGTCGCGTTCCTCTCCGTGATGGGCGTGGGCGTGTACGCGCGGCGGTGGGGGCCGCGCGGGCACTCGCTCGGGGTGTTCGCCTTCATGATGTTCTTCGCGACGCAGTTCCTGCACACGGGGCCGGGGCAGCTGCCCGAGCTGTTCGCCGCCATCCTGGTGTCGCTGTGCGCCTCGTCGGCCATACGGTTCGGACTGTGGTGCTACGAGCGCCGCCTGCCGCCCGCTGCCGTGCCCGCTGTGCCCGGTGGCAGGGGCCTTGCCAGGACGACCACCCGGCAGGCGGTTCAGGCGACACTCGGCGGAGCCTTCGCGCTCGCGGCGGGTCAGGTGCTCTCCCACGAGCGGTGGTACTGGGCCGTGGGCGCCACCTGGTGGGTGTTCGTGAACACCGCGTCGAGCGGGGAGACGCTGGTACGGAGCTTCCGGCGGGTGCTCGGCACGGTCATCGGCATCGGCGCCGGCTTCGTCCTCGCGGTCCCGCTGCACGGAGCGCCGGTGCCCTCAGCGATCGTCGTCGCCATCAGCGTCTTCGGGATCTTCTACACGGCCGCGGTCTCCTACACGTGGATGATGCTCGCGGTCACCGTGATGGCCGGCGTGCTCTACGGGTTGCTCGGGGTGTTGAACCCGGGGCTGCTCGCCCTGCGGGTGGCGGAGACCGGCGTGGGTGCGCTCGGCGCGGTCCTCGCCGTGCTCCTCGTCCTGCCCGTCACCACGCATGCCACGACCAACGCCTGGATCCAGCGCGCCCTGCGGTGTGTGCACGCCTGCACGGCGGAGGCCGCGGCCCGGCTCGCCGGGTCCGAGAGCGCCGATCCCGCGCCGCACGTCGCCGAGCTCGAGCAGCTCCTCGGGAAGGTGCGGTTCTCGCTCGCCCCGCTGGTCCACCCGCTCAGCCCGCTGCGGGCCCGCAAGGAACGCGCGCGTCAGGTGCTCGCGCTGCTCGACGCCTGCGCCCGCGAGGTGCACGGGCTCGCCTCGATCGCCGCGGACCCCGAGGCCTCGCACGACGACCGGCTCGCCGCCGCCTGCTGGCGCGTGGAGGCCGCCGTGGAGGCGCTCACCGCGCCGGACGCGGCACACCGTCCTGCCACCGACCCCCTCGCCCTGCCGCACCCCTCCACCGTCGAGCCCGTGCTGGCCCATCTGCACGGTCTGGAGAAGGCGCTCGTCGAGCTCGCCGTGCCGCTGCGCAGTCCGACGCGTACGCCCCTGATCGGGGCCTGAGCGATCACGCCGATCGATGACTCCGGCCGATGACACATGAGTGGCCTCTCGCGTGGTAGGCGAACTTCCGTACCTTCGGGCGCCGGGCCCATCCGTGAGCCTCCGCCCTGAGGGCGCTGCCGGACCGTGAGGCACGCGACTGGGAGGGATGCTGACCATGCCGGAGGAATCACCGTCGATCGTGCATGACGTGTCGGTCGCGGCGGCTGTCGGCCGACGCGCGCTGCCGAACCGGCTCTGCACCGCGTTCACGCAGTCGCTGGGCGCCCAGCGGGCGGCCCTGTCCTGGCTGCCACGGCTCGAGCACTGGCAACTGCTGCACGCCACCGACGAACCCGCCCTGCAGGCCGAGGCCGCACAGTTCACCCGCGCCGACGGTCCATCGGTCAGCGCCGCACTGGGGATGCGGCCCGTGTTCGTGCCGGACCTGCGCGACTATCCGTGCCGCACCGGACCGCCCCTGTACGAGGAACTGCCCGGCACCCGGCGCGTGCTGGCCCTCCCGCTGCACGCCGGTCACACCCCGGTCGGCGTGCTGTGTCTCTACTACACCGAGCGCGCCGACGTGACCCCCCTCCACATCACCCACGCGCAGCGCGCCGTCGCTCTCGCCCTCGACGCGCTGATGCGCTGGCGGCCCGTGCACGCCGGTACCGGCTGCCGGCGCCCGGTGTGGACCACCAGCACGCGCGCGGCGCGCTGGGAGCGCATCCACCAGGCGGCCGACTACATCGCCGCCCGCGAAGACTGCGCCGTCGCCCAGGGGTTGGCGTGGCTTCAGGAGGTGAGCGCGCGGGACAGCCTCTCGCTGCTCGACGTGGCCGACACCGTCCTGCAGCCGTCCCGCGCCCACCACGCCGACGAGCCCGAAGGGAGCAGCCGTGAACGAGCCCGTGGAAGTGCTGCTTGACCGCGTCCAGGAACGCGGAGGCTACGCCGTGCGGCAGGAGGCCGCAGGGGCGGTGCAGAGCGTCCTGGAGGTCCTGGGGGCGCATCTGGTGGGGAACGACCGCACGGACCTCGCGCGCCTGCTGCCCCAGCAGTGCGGCCCCCTCCTCACAGAAGGCTCACCGGCCAGTGAACCCCTGACGCCCGCCGCCTTCATCGCGGCGGTGGGCGCGCGCGTCGGCGTCGACCCGGGACAGGCCCGCCGCGCCGTCACCGCGGTACTCGCCACGGTCGCGGAGGTTGCCGACGACGCGCTGCTGCGCCGCATCCTCACGCAGCTACCGCCGGGGCACGCCGGTCTGTTCGGTCGTACGGACCCCACGTGAGGCGCGGACAGCACACCCCCTGAATGGAGGCTCGTGATGGCACGGACAGTTCCGCGGGGCAAGACCATGAAGGAAGAGGAAGCGGGGAGCCGCAACGCACCCGGTGCGCCCCCGCTCTCCGGATGGGCGCGCGCGATGGCCATGCTCCTTGCCTTCGCGGGGACGGTGGCCTTCGCGGTGCTGCTTGCCCGGCTGACGCTTGAGCCATCGGCCGCCTCCGAATCCTTGACGCACAGCAATCTGCGCCCCGGTGACTCGATCCGTGACTATCTCGCACAGCCCGCGTTCCGCGACACCCTCAAGCAGCTCGGCGGCAACATCGTCCTGGGCCTGCCGTTCGGCATGCTGCTTCCGGTGCTCGTGCCCCGCGCCCGGGGGCTCCTGCGCGTCATAGCCGTCACGGCACTGGTGATGCTCCTTGTCGAGCTGACACAGGGCGTCCTCGTCACCGGGCGGGCCTTCGACATCGACGACGTCCTGCTCAACACGACGGGCGCGGTCCTCGGCTACCTGCTGATCGGCCGCAGGCTGGGCCGCGCCGTGCATCCGCGCAGGCGGCACTGGTGGCACCGCTTCAGCAGGAGGTGACCGGCGGAGGGTGCCAAAGAGCGTCAGAGGGTGGTGAGCATGCCGTCACGCAGGCGGGCCAGGGTGCGGGACAGGAGGCGCGAGACGTGCATCTGGGAGACGCCGAGGCGTTCGCCGATCTGTGACTGGGTGAGTTCGTCGACGAACCGCAGCCGCAGGATCCGCCGGTCGCGCTCGCTGAGTCGGGCGAGCAGCGGGGCCAGGGCGTGGAAGTCCTCCACGAGCTCCATGGCGGGGTCCTCCGCGCCGATGAAGTCGGCAAGCGCCGCCTCGCTGTCGTCGCGGTCGCCGTGGACGGTGGCGTCGAGGGAGGTGGAGTTGTAGCCGTTGGAGGCGGTGCGGGCCTCGATGACCTCGTCCTCGGTGAGGTCCATCAGCTCGGCCAGTTCACTGACCTTGGGGGCGCGGCCCAGGCGCGTGCTCAACTCGTCGGTCGCCTTGGCGAGTTCGACGCGGGCCTCCTGGAGGCGGCGCGGGACGTGGACGGCCCAGGATGTGTCGCGGAAGAACCGCTTGATCTCGCCGACGATGTACGGCACGGCGAACGTGGCGAACTGGACCTCGCGGGAGAGCTCGAAGCGGCCGATGGCCTTGATCAGGCCGATCGTGCCGACCTGGACGATGTCCTCCATGTCGTCGCCGCGGTGGCGGAAGCGTCCGGCGGCGTACCGCACCAGCGACATGTTCATCTCGACGAGGGTGTTGCGGGCGTACTGGTACTCGGGCGTGCCCTCTTCGAGCGCGGCGAGCCTGGTGAAGAACAGCTTCGACAGGTCGCGGGCGTCCTTGGGTCCGACCGCCTGTGGGGAGACGATCTCCGGCAGTTCCGCGATGCCGGTGTCCGTGGATGTCCCGGTGGCCGCTGTCATGGTTGCCCTCCCCTGTCCGCACCGGCCCTCCGTCGTCCCCCGACCGGCCGGTGAAGCGCACGTACCCCCATGGCGGTGCTTCATGCGCCCCGTCGTGCAACAAGATCCGTTATGCGCCGGGGCGTTACAGGTCCGCATTGGCGGGCAAGTGTGCATCTCGGACAGCGGCCACCCCATATTCGGACGAGGCCACCCCGTACGAGGAGGGCTCATGAAGACGCACGGGATACGACTGGACACCGGACCGTCGGACCAGGCGGTCTTCGACAAGAGGCCGGAAGCCGTCGCCCACGCGCGGGACTTCGCCCGCGCCTTCGTGCGCAGGCTCCGCCCCGCCGTGGGCACCCAGGACGCCGCGAGCGTCGAACTCGCGGTCTCCGAGCTCGTCACCAACGTCGTACGACACGCACGCGGGACGTCGTGCGCCCTGCGCCTGCGGGCGCAGCCGGACGGCATAGCGGTGGTGGTCGGAGACGCCGATCCGCGACCGCCGCGGGAGCGCACGCCCGACCTGGCCGGCGGCACCGGCGGGTTCGGCTGGCCCATGGTCCAGCACATGGCCAAGGCGGTCACGGTGACCGTCGGGCCGAACGGCAAGACCATCCGGGCCCTCCTGCCCCGATAGCGGCGGCCCGCGGCGCCGTGGTGTGGACAATTCGCCCCCGTCTGAGGCATGTTCACCGGGCACATACAGGGTGGATCACCCCATGAGAGGGGTAATCCCGCGGCTAACAGAGGTGCGGACCGTGCGGGAGCGGTTCGTGCCCCGGAGTCGCCCCTGGGGGTGCACCATGCGGAATTTCCTGCGCAGGGCCGGATACGGAGCTCCTGAAGACCCCGGTACGTGGCGGGGCGGACCGGAGCACTGCCCGGCCGACGACCCGGCCGCCCCCCACCAGCGTGCCGCCGACCCGGCCTGCCCGGAGCGTGCCGCGGGCCACGAGGAGGCCG
>NZ_BAAAUG010000219.1:0-80740 GCF_039533825.1 Streptomyces rectiviolaceus | reverse complement strand
GCGCTGGCGCGGCTCCGCTCCCGGCCGCAGCCGATGCCGCGGCATCGGTCCCGGCAGCCTTGGGTGCGTCACCCTCGCCCCCCGCCGAGGGGTCCTCGGGCGGCGTGAGCGGCACCGGCGGCACCGGCCCCTTCGCGGGCCCCGCATCCGCCCCGCCCGCCCCGCTCTCCTCGTCCGGATTCTCCGTGTCGAGCAACTGCACGGCATGACGCCCCAGTTGGGCCACAAGCGCACCCGGAAGCCAGGGATCGCGCGTCCGCCCGCCGTCGCCGAGCGTGTCCTGCGCCCCCGTCCGCTCCAGGACCTGCTCCAGCGTCGGCCGGTCCGCGGGGTTCTTGCGCAGGCAGTCGCCGACCAGCTCGGCCAGCTCCTCCGGAAGACCCTCCAGATCCGGCTCCTCCTGCGCGATACGGAACATCAGCGCGTGCACGCCGCTGTTGGCCGTGCCGAAAGGCAGCGCGCCCGAAGCCGCGTACGCGAGGACCGAACCCAGGCAGAACACGTCGCACGCCGGGGTGATCCGGTCGCCACGCACCTGCTCGGGCGCCATGAAGCCGGGCGAGCCGACGAGCGCGCCGGTGCGGGTCAGTCCGCCGTCGGTCACCGTCTCCAGCGCGCGGGCGATGCCGAAGTCGATGACGCGGGGTCCGTCGATCGTGACGAGTACGTTCGACGGCTTGAGGTCGCGGTGGATGAGGCCCGCCGCGTGAATGTCCTTGAGGGCGTTGGCGAGTCCGGCGCCGAGTATCTTCACGGACCGCTCGGGCAGCGGACCGTGGTCGCGCGAGATGACGCTCTGGAGCGAGGGTCCTGCGACATATCCCGTGGCCAGCCAGGGGATCGTCGCCTCGGTGTCCGCGTCGAGCACCGGCGCCGTCCATGCGCCGCCGACCCGCCGTGCCGCCTGCACCTCCTGCCGGAAGCGGCTCCTGAACTCCTCCTGCTCGGCAAGCTCTTCACGCACCAGCTTCACCGCGACCGTGCGTCCACGGTCGGACCGCGCGAGATAGACGTGCCCCATGCCGCCCGCGCCGAGACGCGCGAGCAGCCGATAAGCGCCTATTCGCTGTGGATCCCCGGGCCCGAGCTTCTCCATCGTCGCGCCGACCTCCCCCGTTGGTGTGCAACAGATCGAGGATAGTGGGGCGGTAGGACATCGGGGCACGGACTGCCTGCTACGGGTCCGTAACGGGTTGTTCCGCGGCGGTGCGACGGGTGCGGGGCCTCGGGCGTTCCGCAATCTGCCGGTGAGGGGCATCACTTTGCGACAAATTGAACTGTTCCTTGAGGGGCGTTAACGTCTTTCTCGCCCAACCCGGATGGTCCAGGCCAATTCGGGAATATGACGTTGCACGGGGGGAGGCCGGCGATGCCATCAGGTTTCGCAGGCCGCGACAGCATCACCGGGCCTCACCTCGTGCGCATTCAACGCACTAAGGATTTTACGTGAACCGCAGCGTTCTGCGCTTTCGCACGACTGTGATTTCCACTGTGGTGGCCGGTGCTGTTGCCTTTACCGGCATCGGTACCGCGAACGCCTCCGAGGCGCCCGAAGCCGAGAGCACCGGCACCGCGGCCCAGAACACCGGCATCGACAGTGAGCCCACCACCGAGCAGGTCGATGAACTGGCCCGCTACCTCCAGGCCCTTGAGAACGGCGACGTCCTCAACGAGGCAGGAGAGTTCGACTACGCCAAGACCCGCGCCGAGTTCGGCGCCGAGTTTGCCGACGCGATCCAGGCCAAGATCAGCGGCGACATCCCCGTGGGTGCTTACGGCAGCTACACCTCGTGCCTGCTCAAGGGTGTCGGCCTCGGCGGCCTGGGCGGCGCCACCGCGGCCATCACGGCCAAGCTGAAGAAGAAGCACTTCACGGACGCGGCCAAGCTGATCATCAAGGAGGCCGCCAAGCGCGGCATCAAGGTGGGCGTCAAGGGCGGTGTCGCCGGACTGGCCGCCTCGCTCGGCACCTACGCCGTCTGGTGCGCCACCCCGTGGGCCTGACAGCCGCGTGCTGAGCCAGTCGCCTGATTGATCCGGCACTGGCAATCGCCTGATCCGGAACTGGCAATCCTGATCCGGCACTGACAAAGGGGGCGCGGTCATCAAGCCTCGCCCCCTTTCTGCCACTTGAGTTCCGTCAGCTTTCGCCGACCAGGGCCCGCAGGTGCGCGAGATACTCTTCGAACCGCGTGCGCCCGTCGTCGGACAGGCGCACGAAAGTGCGCACACGGCGTTCCCGGCCGCCGCGCAGCTTGGCCAGCTCCACCACACCCGCTTCCTCCAGGACGCGCAACTGCCGTGAGAGCTCCGGCGAATCCAGTTCGAGAGCCTCACACAGATCAGCGAACGACGCGTTGTGCACGCGCCGCAGGGTGCCAAGCACGGCCAGGCGCACCGGCGAATGCATCAGCGTGGTCAGTGCCTGCCGGTGTTGTCCGTCTTCGCTCATCAGGTCCTCCACCGCGACACCAAGTAGCCCAGCAGGACCAGCGCGGGAAACGCGGCCGGAACCACGATGCCGATGGTGGAGTCCGGGGTGTCCCACAGGACATTGCCCGCCGGAAGGCCCAGCAGGAAGCCGGCTGCGATTCCGAGCCCGCTCTCCAGAGGGGTATGGGGGCGGCGGAGGGCACGCTCGCGGTGGAAGTAGTTCCAGCCGACCACGACTGCCAGCCCTGCCAGGCACACAGGGATGCCGAGTACAAGCGGCACCCTCTGTTCGGCAGCCGCCCACAGGGCGCCGAACAACGCGGCTACTGACACCACTCCCCCCACGCGCTCACCTGTCGAGGCGGGCCGGTTGAGGGCGGGTGCCCGCTCGGCGGTGGCGAGTTGGTCGGCGGCGGTCTGTGGGTCCATGTGGAAACCCCCCAAGGTCGTGCGAATCGTTCAAGGTCGTGCGAATCGTTCACTTGCGATCCTCGCACTCACTTGGCAAACACGCAACTAACTGGAATTCCTGCGCCTGCTACGGCTCCGTAGCGGGTTGCTCCGTATCCGCTTCCGTGACCGTCTCGGCCAGGACACCGGACAACCGCTCCAACACCCGTACGGTCTCGGCGAACTCCTCCTCGCCGAGCGCCTGCGAGAGCCGCGCGGCCATGTCCGCATGGCCGGGGCCGATCTTCCTGACCGCGGTCAGGCCCTCGTCCGTGGGGCGCAGGAGCTTGGCGCGGCGGTGGGCGGGGTTCGGCACGTACTCGGCGAGGCCGCGGCGCACGAGGAGATCGGCGATGCGCTGCACGCTCTGCCGGGTGATGCCCATCGCGCGGGCGATCCCGGCCACGGGCAGGGGCTCGCGCAGTACGGCGCCGAGCACCTGCCACCAGGCGGCAGTGAGGCCGCCGGGCTTGGCCAACTCATCGGCCACAGAGAGGAATTGACCGTTGAGCCGGAAGACACCGAGGGCGGTGCGGGAGAGCAGGTCCTGCTGCTCCCGCACCTGGTCGGGGGTGCGGTCGGCGCTCACGACTCCAGTACCTCGTACGCGGACGCGTCCGAGTCGTGGAACAGCCGATACCAGGCATCCAGCTTCTCGCCCTCGAAGGCGCCGAGCCGCCCGAGGATCTCGCGGGCGAAGGCCACGGGCTCGGTCGGACCCGCCGTGGTCAGCCCGCCGTCGGTGACGGCGTCGACGTCCACGTACCGCTCGCCGCCCTTGTAGCCGGTGGCCGCGAGGTAGAACGACACCGCGCTGGTGTGCGCGCGCTCGTCGAGCAGCCCCTCCCTGGCGAGCCCGGCGGTGGCCCCGCAGATCGCGGCGACCGGCACGTCCGCGTCGAGGAAGGCGCGGGCCGCGCGGCCGAAGGGGGCGAGGTCGTCGCCCGTGTCCCACAGGTCGGCGCCCGGCAGGATCAGCAGCGCGCTGTCATCGGGCCGCAGGTCGGCGAGGGTCAGGTCGGGCTGGATGCGGACGCCGCCCGCGGTGGTGACGGGGGCGAGCGAGTCCGCTGCGACGGTCCGGATCTCGTACCCGGCGCGGGCCAGGTACGCGGTGGCGTATCCGGGCTCCCAGTCGGCGAGCGTGTCGTAGACGGCGAGGTGCACGGGCTTCGGCTTGCGGGTCATGACTGCCTCCACGGGGTGGGATGCTGTGCCGCTGTGCGCTTATGTGAGCATGCTGTCAAATAGACAGCATGCTGTCAATGCTTTTGCGGAGCTGAGCGTCGGGCTCGTTAACTCTCGCTGGGGGCGCCCTTAACCCGCCGTTCCCTAGCGTCCTGGTCATGGACAGCGCAGAGAACCTCGGACAGATGGCCGCCCACCTCGGCCTCGACCTGGTGGCCGTGACCCTCCTGACCTTCGGGGTCTTCTATCCACGGCACCGTAGAAGGGAGTTGGTCCCCGCATACCTCGCCCTGAACGTCGCGCTCTTCGCGGTCGTCTCCGCCCTCGCGAGCGCCGGCGGCAATGGCGGGCTCGCGCTCGGCTTCGGGCTCTTCGGGGTGCTCTCGATCGTGCGGCTCCGCTCGGACGCCGTGCAGCACCAGGAGGTCGCGTACTACTTCATCACCCTCGTGCTCGGGCTGCTCTGCGGACTTCCGGGGCTGGACCTGCCGGTCGCCGCCGGGCTCGCGGCCGTGCTGCTCCTGGTGATGTACGGCGCCGACCATCCCCGCCTCTTCGCCGGTGACCGGCGTGCGGTCATCACACTGGACGCCGTGTACCGCGAGGAGACCGCCCTCCGCGCCGAGCTGGCGCGACGCCTGGGGGAACCGCTCGGCTGGACCGTCCAGGAGGTCGACTACGTCCGTGACCTCATGGTTCTGGAAGTCCGCTTCCGGCAGCCGGAACCTTCAGAGCGGGCCGGGGAGTTCATACGTACAGCACCACGACGCCGCACGACCCGGTCCCGCACGCCTGCCGTCCCCCACCAGAAGGAGACCGTGTGAACCCCGCCGTACGCGCCATCGGACGGGCCGCGCTCGCCGCGCACCCCATCTCGCTCGACGAGGTCAACGCACGGGCCGAGCTGCTCGCCCGCTACGACAACAGCTATCTCGTGCCGGTCGAGATCTTCGAAGACCTGGCGGCGCTGCTCACGGATCCGCGGCGCGCCTCGGGCCCGTTCCGAGCCCTGAGCATCGGCGGAAAGCGCTGGTTCAGCTACCACTCGACGTACTACGACACCCCTGAGCTGCTGACCTACCACCACCACCGGCAGGGCAGGCGGCTGCGCTACCGCATCCGGGAGCGGGTCTACCAGGACAGCGGTGAGCGGCAGTTCGAGATCAAGCTGAAGAGCGGCCGGGGCGAGACGGTCAAGCACCGGCAGCGTCTTCAGGGCGACGACTGTGTGCTGGATGCCGCCCGGCAGGGGTTCCTCGCGGGCGTGCTGCGTGGGTCGTACGGGATCGAGGCGCCGGGCGGGCTGACCAAGGCGCTTGTCACGGAGTACCAGCGGGCGACCTTTGTCGCCGACGGTCAGCGGATCACGTGTGACGCGGGGCTCGTGGTGCGGGATGTGGCCACGGGGCGGTCGGTCGCGGCGGATTCCGGGCTGGTCCTGGTGGAGACCAAGACGCAGGGGCATCTTACGGAGGCGGACCGGGTGCTGCATCGGTACGGGGTGCGGGCCGCGGAGTTCACGAAGTACTGCGGTGGGTTCGCCGCGCTGCGGCCGGAGTTGGGGGTCAACCGGTGGGCCCGGGCTGTCCGGGTCGCGTTTCCGCGGGCCTCGGGGGCCTTGGGGGTGCCGGGGCCTGCGGGGCCTGTGGGGCCTGTGGCGCCTGCGGGAAGGTGAGGGTCACTCGGGTGCCGTGGGTGGCGTCCGAGGCTATGGCGAAGGTGCCGCCCGCGTCTTCGGCGGTCCGGCGCGCGATGTCCAGGCCCAGGCCCGTGGAGCCGCCGCCGCTGGTGCCGCGTTCCGCGGCGTACGTCGGTGGGAGGCCGGGGCCTTCGTCGGCGACGGTGAGTTCTGCCTTGCCGGTCGGGGTGGTGCGGACCGTGATGCGGAACGGGGTGCCTTGGGGGGTGTGGTCGAGGACGTTGCCGATGAGGGCGTCGAGGGCTGCGGTGAGGTCGTCCTCGGGGACGGGGACGGGGACGGGGGCGAGTGCCGGGGTGGGAACTGGATTTGTCTTGTCGTGGGTTGATGTCTCTGTTGTGCGGCCCTGGTCCTCCGCCAACGGCTGCCAGAACTCGGCGCGTTCGCGGGCCACGGCCGCCAGGTCCGCGTAAGGGGCGTCGCGCAATGGGCGGCGGGCCTTACGGATCACGTCGTCGACGCTGTGTTCCAGGGCGGCGACGTCGGCGGCGATGCGCTGCGCCTCCTCCGTGTCGCGGAGGGTCTCGGCGTCCAGGCGCAGGGCGGCGACGGGGGTGCGGAGGCGGTGGGCGAGGTCGGCGGCGTTCTCGCGTTCGGCGGTGAGGAGTTCGTCGATGCGGGTGGCGAGGTGGTTCAGCTGGCCCGCCACCAGGCGGAGTTCGGGCGGGCCCTCGGGCGTGGCGCGTGCGGAGAGGTCGCCGGCGGCGAGGCGGTCCGCGGTGCGGGCGAGGCGGCGGGTCGCGCCGACCAGGCGGGCGCCGAGACGGTCGGCGAGGAGCAGCCCGATGAGGACGAGGCCGACCCCGATCCCGGCGAGCACGAGCCAGGACGTCATGGTGCCCGCGTACAACTGGCGCTCGGTGAGGGTGACTTGGACGACGGCGGTGCCGTCGGCGGCGCCCTGGACGGGGACGAGGACCTGACGGCCGCCAGTGGAGGGTTCGTAGGTGAAGGCACGGCCGGTGCGGGCGAGGCGGATGGCGTCCGTGATACGGGCGTTCTGCTGGGGTCGGGGCTTCGGTCCGATGACGGTGCCGTCGGCCAGGACGAGTGAAGTGACCGGCAGATTCTGGGTGTTGACGCTCTCCACGGTCTGCTCGGCTGTCTCGCGCTCGTCCCGGGTGGCGAGGGCGGGGCCGATGGCGTGCGCGACCCACTGGGCGCGGGCGGTGGCCTCGGCGGTGGTGCGGTCGGCGGCGTGGGTGCGGGTGAGGAGGGTGAGGGGGACGAGGAGGGCGGTCAGTACGAGGGCGGTGGTGGCTGCGGTGAGGAGGAGGAGGCTGCGGCGCATCAGCTGGCCCCTGGGCCTGGGTGTGTGTTCTCCTCGCCGCCGCGGTGGGGCGCCTGGCTGTTCTGGGGCGGGGCCGCGCCGGTATGTCCGTCCTCGCTATCGTCCGGTGGCCGCGGGGCTGCTTCGGCGCCGGAGCGTTGGGAGCCGTGCTCCGGGCGGACATACCGGCACGTCCCCTCGCGTGCGTCGAGCGGCTGCGGGAGCGTGGGGGCGGGGGCTTCCTCAGGTGGTGTGAGTTTCACTCCCACCGTGCGGACCGTGTGGAGGTAGCGGGGTGTTTGGGCCGTCTCGCCGAGCTTTCTGCGGAGCCAGGAGAGATGGACGTCGACGGTCTTGTCGGCGCCGCCCAGGGGCTGTTGCCACACCTCGGCGAGGAGTTCGCGGCGGGAGACGACTTGGCCGGGGCGGTGGGCGAGGTAGGTGAGGAGGTCGAACTCGCGGGGGGTGAGGTCGAGGGGCTGGTCGTCGAGGGTGACTTCGCGGGAGGCCGGGTCGATGGTCAGGCCTCCCACGTGCAGGGGCTCCTCCGCCACGTCGGTCGCACCGAGGCGGCGCAGGACCGCCTTGATGCGGGCGTCCAACTGGGCGGCGCCGAAGGGCTTGACGATGTAGTCGTCGGCTCCGTCCTCAAGGACGGCCACCATCTCCGGTTCGTCGTCGCGCGCGGTCGCGACGATGACGGGTACGTCGCTGACGGCACGGAGCATGCGCAGGATCTGGGCACCGTCGACGTCCGGGAGCCCGAGGTCGAGTACGACGAGGTCGGGGTGGGTCGTCACTGCGGCGTCCAGGCCTGCCATGCCGCTGGGCGCGGTCGCGACGGCGTGCCCTTTGTCGCGCAGGGCACGCACCAGGGCGCCGCGCAGCTGGGGATCGTCCTCCACGACGAGAAGATGGGCCATACATCCACCGTAGTCAGGTGCTTTGGGCGGCCCTTAACCGGGCGTTAGGAAACTGTGCTGCACAGTGGCGGGATGAGGAAGTGGCGCAGCGCGGTGGTGACCGCGGCATGGGTGGGGGTGGGCACGGCTGCGGGAGCGCTGGGCGCTTGGCAGTTGGCCACTTCGGACAGCGGGGGCGCGGCGCACAGTCGTCCCCTGGACGAGGGTGCGGTGGAGCGGGCTCTGGCGGCGACACCGCCGGAGTCCCACTCTCCGTCGAAGCCCCCGTCCACGACGCCGAGCAAGCCCTCAAAGACGCCCGCCGAACGTTCGACCCTGCGGTTCACGGGTGGGACGGCGACGGTCGAATGCAGGGCTGACGGGACGGTGTATCTCGTCTCGTGGAGCCCGGCGGACGGTTTCCACATCGATGAGGACGTGGAGCGCGGCCCGGGCGCGGTGGCCCACCTGGAGGCGGAACCGAGCGACGACGACGAGCGGGACGACCTGCCGTACGAGATCCGCTGCGGGGAGGACGGGCAGCCGCGGGCGAGGGTGGTGGCGGACGCGGATGATTGAGGGTTCCCCGGCCCGTCGCAGGCTTCCCAGCCTTTCCGGCGTTCGAGGGGCGGGGGTTGGATTTTCAGCCCGTCCGGCGTTTGAGGAGGGCTTCGGGCTTTCAGCCCGTCCGGCGTTTGAGGACGAGCTCGGCGGAGCCGGTGATTGACGGCACGCAAGGCCCCCGCGCCAGAGCGGGTTTTCGGGAAGGGGCGGGGTTGGGGAGAAAACCAACGCCCCGGTGCCGAGCCACGCCGATGAACGAGGCCCCGCACCGGCAGGGTGCAGAGCCCCCACCCCGGGGGCCCCGACACACTGTCCAGTGCCCCCCGCTGCCGCGAAACAGACCGCCCATGTCCAGTCCACACCGTGGACATTTACCCTCGCCCACATGACCCCTCAGCCGAACCCCCAGGTCGGCGCCGCCGTCAAGGCGGCGGACCGCGCGCACGTGTTCCACTCCTGGTCCGCACAGGAGATGATCGACCCCCTCGCCGTAGCCGGCGCCGAGGGCTCGTACTTCTGGGACTACGACGGCAACCGCTACCTCGACTTCACCAGCGGCCTCGTCTTCACGAACATCGGATACCAGCACCCGAAGGTCGTCGCTGCGATTCAGGAGCAGGCGGCGACGATGACGACCTTCGCGCCCGCCTTCGCCGTGGAAGCCCGCTCCGAGGCCGCACGCCTCATCGCCGAGCGCACCCCCGGCGACCTGGACAAGATCTTCTTCACCAACGGCGGCGCGGAAGCCGTGGAGAACGCGACCCGCATGGCGCGCCTCCACACCGGCCGCCCCAAGGTGCTCTCCGCCTACCGCTCGTACCACGGAGCCACCTCCGCCGCGATCAACCTCACCGGCGACCCCCGCCGCTGGCCCTCCGACAACGGCACGGCGGGCGTCGTCCACTTCTGGGCGCCGTTCCTCTACCGCAGCCCCTTCTACGCCGAGAACGAGCGGCAGGAGTGCGAGCGCGCCCTCCAGCACCTCGAGGACACCATCGCCTTCGAGGGCCCGCAGACCATCGCGGCGATCATCCTCGAATCCGTCCCCGGCACGGCCGGCATCATGATCCCGCCGCCGGGCTACCTCAAGGGCGTACGCGAGATCTGCGACCGGCACGGCATCGTCTTCATCCTCGACGAGGTCATGGCGGGCTTCGGCCGCACCGGCAAGTGGTTCGCAGCCGATCACTTCGACGGCGGCATCGTTCCCGATCTCCTCACCTTCGCGAAGGGCGTGAACTCCGGTTACGTCCCGCTCGGTGGCGTGGCGATCTCCTCCGCCATCGCCGAGACGTTCGCCCGCAGGCCCTACCCGGGCGGTCTCACGTACTCCGGGCACCCCCTGGCCTGCGCCGCGGCCGTCGCGACGATCAACGTCATGGAGGAGGAGGGCGTCGTCGAGAACGCGGCCCGGGTGGGTACGGAGATCATCGCCCCCGCCCTCGCGGAGCTCGCCGAGCGGCATCCGAGCGTCGGCGAGGTCCGTGGCCTCGGCATGTTCTGGGCCCTGGAACTGGTCAAGGACAAGGAGACCCGCGAGCCCCTCGTCCCGTACAACGCCACGGGCGCGGCGAACGCCCCGATGGCCGCGTTCGGCGCCGCCGCGAAGAAGCAGGGCCTGTGGCCCTTCATCAACATGAACCGCACCCATGTGGTGCCGCCGTGCAACATCACGGACACGGAGGCGAAGGAAGGCCTCGCGGCGCTGGACGCTGCGCTGACCGTGGCGGACGAACACACCGCCTGACCGGGTTCGCCGCTTCGTGACGGACATCTCCCGCTCACCCACCCCAGGCCCCTGCGGGGCGATCGGATGGGTGGGCGGGAAGAACCGCCGCGAAGCGGCGGCACAGGCGCGGACGGCCCCCCGCCCGGAATCGGCCCCCGCCCCCGGGAACCCCGACCGCGTAGTCTGACGTGCTCGTAAGCAAGTGACGACCACCAAGACGACCCCGAGGGACCCCCAGATGCCCGGCACCGACGGCTCCGCCGTCATCCGCAGCACTCTGCGCCAGCAGATCGCCGACGCGCTGCGCGATGAGATCCTCGGCGGCCGTCTGGAGCCCGGCCAGGAGTTCACGGTCAAGGAGATCGCCGAGCAGTACGGCGTCTCCGCGACCCCGGTCCGCGAGGCCCTGGTGAACCTCGCGGCGCAAGGCCTCCTCGACGCCGACCAGCACCGCGGCTACCGCGTCCACGAGCACACCCTCGCCGACTACCGCGGCATGCTGGAGGCCCGCGGCCTCGTCTCCGACGGAATCTTCCGCGACCTGGAGAAGAAGGGCACCCCGCTGGGGCCCAAGGGCCAGAAGGAAGCCTCCGCCGCGCTCATCTCCGTACGCCGCCGTGGCGAGGAAGCCGCACGCGCCGCCTGCGCGGGCGACCTGAACGTCCTCATCGGCTACGACCTCCGCTTCTGGCGCGAGCTCAGCGCACTCTTCGGCAACCCCTACCTCTCGGACTTCCTGCACCGCATCCGCGTCCAGTCCTGGGTCTGCGCCGTCACCTACCTCCGCCGCGCCGTCGAACACGGCGACGGCGATCTGCGCGGCACCCTCTGGGCCCGGCACACCGAGCTCGTCGACGCCCTCGCGCACCGCGACCCCAAGGCCGCGCACGCGATCGTCGCCGAGTACAACGCCCACTCACTCGCCCTCATCGAGCGGCTGGCCGCTGCATGAGCGTGGATCTGACCGTCGTCGTCCCCGCCTACAACGAGGAGCGGCGCCTGGCTCCCACGCTCGCCGCGATCCGGGCGTACCTGGAGGAAGGCACGGGGGACGGGTCCGAGGGAGGCGACCGCGGCACCCGGTGGGAGCTGATCGTCGTGGACGACGGCTCCACCGACGGCACACTCGACATCGCGGCCGACGCCGAGGCCGCCGACCCCCGCGTCCGCCTCATCCACTCCGGCCGCAACCTCGGCAAGGGCCACGCCCTGCGCCTCGGTGTCCTCGCATCGCACGGCGACCGCGTCCTGATCACCGACGCCGATCTGGCCACTCCCATCGAGGAGCTGGAGTGCCTCGACAAGGCGCTCACCGACGGCCACGCGGCGGCGATCGGCTCCCGCGCCCGCCCCGGCGCGACGATCGAGAGCCACCAGCACCGCCTGCGTGAACTCATGGGGCGTACCGGCAACTTCCTCATACGTACGGTCGCCGTCCCCGGAGTCCGCGACACGCAGTGCGGCTTCAAGCTCTTCGACGGCGACCGTGCCCGTGAGGCCTTCGCCGCGTCGCGCCTGCGCGGCTGGGGGATCGACGTCGAGATACTGCAGTACTTCCGCCGCGCCGGCTGGCCGGTCGCCGAGGTGCCGGTGCGCTGGGCGCACCAGGAGGGCTCGAAGGTCCGCCCGGTCGACTACGTGAAGGTCCTGGCCGAACTGACCTCGCTCAAGGCCCGATCCGTCCGCCCGATGGATCTGCTCGTCGCGGCGCTCTTCCTGGCCATGGCCGTCACCCTCTACTCCGGCCGCTGGGTGGCGCCGGGCGACCGCTATCTCCCGGACTCGCTGCAGGACCAGAACCAATGGGAGTGGTTCTTCGCTGTGACGGCGGACAACGTCCGCCACCTCCAGAACCCTCTCTTCACGACCCTCCAGAACCATCCCGACGGCGTGAACCTCATGGCCAACACGGTCATGCTCGGCCTCTCCGTCCCCTTCGCCCCCGTGACCTGGCTCTTCGGCCCGGCGGTCGCCCTGAACGCGGCGATGACGCTGGGCCTGGCCGCGACCGCGGTCGCCTGGTACTGGCTGATCGTCAGGCGTCTCGTACGTCACCGGGGCGCGGCAGCCGTCGGCGCGGCGCTCGCCGCCTTCGCGCCACCGATGATCAGCCACGCCCACGCGCACCCGAACTTCATGGTCCTGTTCATGATCCCGCTGATCATCGACAGGGCGCTGCGGCTCTGCGAGGGCGGGGAAGAGGGAGAGGGCACGAGCGTCGTACGCGACGGGGTCGTCCTCGGGCTCTTCACGACGTACCAGATCTTCCTCGGCGAGGAGCCGCTGCTGCTCGCTGCGATGGGCATGCTCCTGTTCGCGGCGGCGTACGGGGTGGTGCGCCGGGATGTCGCGAGGGACGCGTTCCGGCCGCTGGCGCGCGGCCTGGGAGTGGCCGTTGCGGTCACCGTCCCCCTGGTCGCCTTCCCGCTCTACTGGCAGTTCTTCGGGCCGCAGAGCTACACGAGCGTGCTGCACGGCGACAACGCGGGCAACAGCCCGCTCGCGCTGCTCTCCTTCTCGGAACGCTCGCTCGCGGGCAACGAGAAGACCGCGTCCGCCCTCTCCCAGAACCCCACCGAGCAGAACGCCTTCTACGGCTGGCCCCTGGTCGCGCTGGCCTTCGCGATCGTCGTACGACTCTGGGAGCGGGCGCTGGTGAAGGCGCTGGCCTTCACGGTGCTCGCGGCGGCGTTCCTCTCGCTCGGCCCGAAGTTCCGCATCCCCCTGACGGACATCGTGCTTCCAGGTCCGTGGGCGGTCCTCGCGCACGCGCCCCTCTTCGAGTCGGTGATCGAGTCGCGGGTGGCGATGGTGTGCGCCCCGGCGCTCGGCATGCTGGTGGCGCTCGCGCTGGCCCGCCTCCTTGCTTCCGCGCGCCGTTCTTCGCACCGGATGACGGCCGCGGGGTACGCGGGTGTCGCCGCGGTCGCCCTCGCGCTCCTGCCGATCGTGCCGGCGCCGCTGCGGGCTGTGGAGCGGTCGGAGGTCCCGGCTTTCGTCGCCGACGGAACCTGGCGGAAGTACCTGGGCAAGGGCGAGTCGCTCGTACCGGTACCGCTCCCGGATCCGGCCGGTGCGGAGGCGCTGCACTGGCAGACCACCGCCGACCTGGGCTTTCCCCTCCCCGGCGGTTACTTCAACGGCCCCTGGGGGCCGGACCGCGTGGGCATCTACGGAGCCTCGCCCCGCAACACGTCGAACCTCCTGCGGGACGTCCGCTCGTCGGGCCGTGCCCCGCAGATCACGGACGCGTGGCGCAGGGCGGCCCGCGAGGACCTGACGTACTGGAAAGCGGGAGTCCTGGTCCTCGCCCCGCAACCGCACGACGCCGAACTGCGGGAGACGGTGGAGGAACTCCTTGACCGCCCCGGAAAGTGGGTAGACGGGGTGTGGATCTGGGATCTGCACAAGGGCAGCTAGGGGGCGTCGGCCCCGACTACGCTGCCTGAGCGCAAGGAACATCCGACGTCCGATATGCCATCCATTGCCATCCGATATGCCGTCCAAGCATGAGGCTGACCTGAGGAGCACCCTTGGCCTGTGACCTGTGGCTGGTCCCGCTCGTCGACGTGCTGTGCCACAGCCCCGACAATCCCTTCGCGGAGGAGATCGCGGCGTACGACAAGGCGCTGCACGAGGCGGGCCTGCCCCCCGTTCCCGTCTTCGCCTATATGCCGGGCCTGTCCGGGGACGTGGCCCCGGTCGCGGGCTTCGACTACGACGCGCTGCATTTCCTGCGCCGGGCGTATCTGCTCCAGGTCTGCGGTCTCGAGGTCACGCCGGTGGACGAACTGGGCGGGGACTACGAGCAGTTGCTGGAGATGTTCGACACGACGGCCCAGCAGTCGCACTTGGTCTGGCACTACGACCACGCGGGGGCGTACGTCCCGGTCGACTTCCCGGCGCCTCTCTCCAACGACGAACTGCTTTCGGGCGGGGGCCCCTTGGGCTCGGCGCAGGCGCTGCTGAGGGAACTGGAGTTTGTGGCCCCGTCCATCGGCATAGACGCGGCGAACCCCCCGCGCCCGCCTACTCCGCCGGAGGCCCCCACGTCCCTGGAGGAACCGGCGGCCCCGGCGCCTCCGGACGACAGCCCCTTCGCGAGGGAGCGCCACGTGTGGCTGGGCCTGCACGCGGCGACCACCCGAAGCCTGGCGCAAGGCTCAATGATCATCTACAGCTGAACCATGGCTGCGGTTTGCTGGGGCCATCCCCCCGCTTACCAGGCCCGCCGGAAGGCAATCACCCGGTCCGGCGGGCCCGCCCCTCTCCCACCCACCCCGGGGGTAAATCTTTCAGCCTGTCATGGGGGTCCCCCCTGCTCTTTAAGAGCTTGGGGGAGTTTGAGGACCGGGGTCTGGGGCGGAGCCCCAGTTTCGGGAAGGGGCGGGATTGGGGAGAGCCCCGCAGGGCCCACCCACCCAGCGCCCCCAGCCCCCCCCGCCCCCGGGAACCCTCACCGAGGCTCAGGCGGCCGCTGCCGAGGCATATTGGGCCGAGCCCCCGGCGGCAACGCGGCCCGGACAGGGACAGCCCCTGCCTCCCCCCGGGAGGCCGGAACCATGGCCTGCATGGCCAACGGCGCAGGCCCGGACCGAAACTCCACCATCCAGTCCGCGGTCTCGGACCGCACAAGTTCCGTCACATCCTCCGAGAACCGCCGAAGCACCCCGAGACACCGCTCGGCAGCCTCACTGGCAGTCCCCTCGGTAGGCCCGAGAACCTCCCGCACGCTCTCCGAAGCCCAGTCGAACTGCAGCACCTGAAGCCGCCGCTGCACAGCCTGCGCGGTGGCCACATCCCGCATCCACCCGGAGGTCAGCCCGAAGAACCGGTCGCACCCCACACACGCGACGCCCGCGAGCAGCGAGACGAACCCCCAGGTGGCAACACCCCCCACCGCCCCCGCCAGATCGAGCAGCGGAAGCACCCCCGCGCCCACGGCACCCACCGCCGCCCCCAACCGTGCGAGCCGCGCCCCGCGCCGCTTCCAGGCCCGGTCGGACAGGTACCACTCCGCCGTGTTGAGCGCGCCCCGCTCCACCCACCGGTACAGCTCGTCGAGCCGATCCGCGGGCTCACCCCAGTCGCCGAGGGGAAAGGTCCGCCCCGTCAGATCCCCGAGCCGAGAGTGAGAGCCGTCCCCACCACCAGGAACGCCCTGCTGCGCACCCGCCCCGGCACCCTGCCCCTCATGGGGCACCCCCTCGGGCTGCATCTCCGGCTGGCTCACCCGGCACTCCCTCTACCTCTACGAGATCCCTGACTGTTCCCTGCGGCGGTTCCGTACTGTGCGCGCGCTGTGACAGTTGGTGCTGACGCGACAGATGACGTCTGCTCATGCGCAGCCCCAGTCCTACCGCCCAATGGGTGGCCCTGAGCCCGTTTTCACAGTATTTCCGCCCGGAAGAGGTGCTTGATCAGGTATAGGAGGACGGCCGATCTCACTCGAAAGAGTGCTGGGGCGAGGGCCCCCCTGACCACGTAGGCTCATTCCAGGTGGTAAATCCACCGCAATTACCTACACAGACCGCACCAGACCAACCCGGAACATCCGAGACAGGAGCTGATCGTGATCCCCGGTGGTGGCCAGCCCAACATGCAGCAGCTGCTCCAGCAGGCCCAGAAGATGCAGCAGGACCTCGCGACCGCGCAGGAGGAGCTCGCGCGCACGGAGGTCGAAGGCCAGGCGGGCGGCGGCCTCGTCAAGGCGACGGTCACCGGTTCCGGCGAGCTGCGTGGCCTCGTGATCGACCCCAAGGCGGTCGACCCGGAGGACACCGAGACCCTCGCGGACCTGGTCGTCGCGGCGGTCCAGGCGGCCAACGAGAACGCGCAGGCGCTTCAGCAGCAGAAGCTGGGCCCGCTCGCGCAGGGCCTGGGCGGCGGGGGCATCCCGGGCCTTCCCTTCTAAGAGGGCCGCAGGCCAACTACGGTACGTATCAAAGCCTGATACTCGACCGGAGCAGGAAACAGAAAACAGGAAGCAGGAAGGCACCCCGTGTACGAAGGCGTGGTTCAGGACCTCATCGACGAGTTGGGCAGGCTGCCCGGCGTCGGTCCCAAGAGCGCGCAGCGGATCGCCTTCCACATCCTGCAGGCGGAGCCGACGGACGTACGCCGCCTCGCACACGCCCTCCTTGAGGTGAAGGACAAGGTCCGCTTCTGCGCGACCTGCGGCAACGTCGCGCAGGAAGAGCTCTGCAACATCTGCCGCGACCCGCGCCGCGACCTCAGCGTCATCTGCGTGGTCGAGGAGCCGAAGGACGTAGTGGCGATCGAGCGCACGCGAGAGTTCCGGGGCAAATACCACGTACTGGGTGGAGCGATCAGCCCGATCGAGGGTGTGGGCCCGGACGACCTGCGCATACGAGAACTGCTAGCGCGCCTGGCGGACGGCACGGTCACCGAGCTGATCCTCGCCACGGACCCGAACCTGGAGGGGGAGGCCACGGCGACGTACCTGGCGCGCATGATCAAGCCCATGGGCCTGAAGGTCACCCGCCTGGCCAGCGGGCTCCCTGTCGGGGGAGATCTGGAATACGCGGACGAGGTCACCCTGGGCCGCGCCTTCGAGGGGAGACGACTCCTAGATGTCTAAGAAGCAGCAAGAGAAGTCCACGAAGCCGGAAGCGACGCTTGCCCCCGAGCCGGTCGTCGTCCCCGAGCCGATCATCGACGCCGAGTCGACGGTCCTCCTTCACGCGTCCGCCCAGGACCCGGACTCCTTCGCGGTGCAGATCTCGGACCAGATCGAGAGCTTCATCGTCGCGGTGACGGAGGTCGCGAAGGGCGATGAGCCCGACTCTGCCGTTCCCTTCCTCCTCCTCGAGGTCTCCCAACTCCTCCTCGCCGGCGGTCGCCTGGGCGCGCACGAGGACATCGTCCCCGATGAGCGCTACGAGCCGGACCTTGGCCCGGAGCGAGACGTCGACGACCTGCGTGAACGCCTCGCCGCCATGCTGGAGCCGATCGACGTCTACTCCGAGGTCTTCGACCCGTACGAGCCCCGCAAGGCCCCGGTCGCCTGCCGCATCTCGGACGACCTGGCAGACGTGGTCGCCGACCTCTCCCACGGCCTGGCCCACTACCGGGCCGGCCGCACCACGGAGGCCCTGTGGTGGTGGCAGTTCTCGTACTTCTCGAACTGGGGCTCCACAGCATCCGGCGCCCTCCGCGCCCTCCAGTCCCTGGTGGCCCATGTCCGCCTGAACCAGCCCCTTGAGGACCTCAACGGCCTGGACACGGACGAGGACCTGGCCGAGGACGCGCTCGCGGAAGCGGCGGGCAAGGTCATGGCGGAGGAGATCGCCGGACCGCTGGGCCTGCGCTCGGTGCAGTAGCCGGAGGTCCGACCGGTCCGGGCGCCCAACTGCCCGGACCGGCGAAGGCCAAGGATCAACCCTTGGCGCCCGAACCGCCCTTGGCCCCCGAACCGCCCCTGCCGCCCGGCCGCAGCTTGCGCCACAGCGACCAAGAGGTGGTGGCCCAGGCCCACGCACCGACGACCAGCACCACGACCTTGGCCCAGAACCAGAGGGACGCGGGCTCCGGATCACTGAGCAGGTCGATGCTCCACCAGAGAATTCCCCCGGTGAACAGGATGGTGGGCAGCACCTCGGCCCGTGCCGCACGCCGCGACTTCCCGGGCCCTTCGCTGAGCCGCAGTGCGTAGACCTCGACATCCCCGAACTCGCCCACGGCGCTGCCGCCCGAGGCGGCGAGATGATCCCGCGCCTCGGCCACGCAGCGCCTGGCGTTCCCCGCGGACACCCCATGACGCCCTCGCAGCAACGCGGAGAGCCGCGTCAGCCAGGCCTCGTCGTCGCTCCGTATCGCCTCGGCAGCCGCGGCCGCCTTCCCCCGGAACCATCGCCCGACGGGCTCAGGGGGCACACGCCACCCCAACACCCCGAGCAGCGCGCCGACGACGAACAACGACGGGGCGGGAACGCTCACTTGGGGCCCCCGGGGAACGGCGGTGAACCCCACGGCACAGGCCACGACAAGCACCGCGGCGCACGCTATGGCGACCCGGCCTGCCCGAAGCCGCCCCGCCGCGCGCAGCTCGGGGATGACGCCGGTCACGAGCACGACGAGCACGGCGAGCAGCAGCCCGGCCCCACCGGTGGCCCACCCGACCGGAATCCAGAGCCCCGCACTTGCCCACAACACGGCACCGAACAGGGCGACTTGCCCACCGGCCATCAGCAACGAGCTGGTGAACCGGTCACCGGCGGCGAAGCCCTCGACGTCGACGGAGCTGCGATGGGCCTCGTCGATCCGCTCGGCGGCCACGGCATCGGCGTATGCGGCGGGATCGCCGAGAACCTCCCGAACAGGCAGCCCCGCCTCGGCAACGGTCAGCCGAGCCTCTTCAAGGACCTGCTCGGCGAGCCCGTCGGGCGGGGTATGCCCCAGAGCCAGCGCGAACTCGAACTCAGCGGCCCACTGCGCGTCGTCGTCGCAGGGCCAGTCAGGCTTCCGCTCCCTGCCGTCCGTACGAATCATCGTGTTCCCCCTGTCCTTGTCGGTTCTCCGAGCCCTTTACGCCCTCTGAGTCCTCGGCTGAGTCCTCGGCATCACCGGCCAAGGCCGTCACCACGCCGTCGAAGTCCCTCCAGGCGCGATACTCGACGACCAGCCGCTCACGCCCCGCATCGGTGAGGCTGTAGTACTTCCGGCCGGGTCCGCCCTCGCCCGCGCTCCAGCGGATGTCGACGGCGCCTTCCTCTTCCAGCCTGGTCAGGGCCGGATAGAGCGTGGCGGCCTTGGCATTGGCCAATCCGGCCGCCCCCAGCTCCTGAAGCAGTGCGTACCCATAACTCTCGCCCCGCTCCAACATCCCGAGCAGACACAACGGCAACGCCGCACGCAGCCACGCAGAGCTGAATTCCGGCATGTGCTGTCTCACCTCCCCGACTAGTTGAGTTTTCAGAATAGTCGGAGTCTCGGACATCCGCCACCCCTTCGCGGCGGATGAGGGGCCGCCGTTCTCCGAAAGGTGGAGAACCTGTGACCCGCCCCACTTTCCGGAGTGCCCCACGTCCCAGCGGGCATGTGCCAAGCCGAGCGGTCGGAACGTACGTCCCGAGCAGCGGGAACGTATGCCGGCGGATGGTCACGTAGTGGGCGGGACATCTCACCATGTGATATTTGCGAGGCGAATTTCGGCCGCTCGTTAGACTGAGCCGACCGCAGCAGTGCGGTAAGAGACGGACTGAGCGAGGAGCGCACGTGGGCCTTGTCGTGCAGAAGTACGGAGGCTCCTCCGTAGCCGATGCCGAGGGCATCAAGCGGGTCGCCAAGAGGGTTGTCGACGCCAAGAAGAACGGCCATCAGGTCGTTGTCGTGGTGTCCGCCATGGGTGACACGACGGATGAGTTGATCGATCTTGCCGGGCAGGTATCCCCGATCCCTGCCGGGCGTGAATTCGACATGCTGCTGACCGCCGGAGAGCGGATCTCCATGGCCCTTCTTGCCATGGCGATCAAAAACCTGGGTCACGCGGCCCAGTCGTTCACGGGCAGCCAGGCGGGTGTCATCACCGACTCCGTCCACAACAAGGCGCGGATCATCGATGTCACTCCGGGGCGGATCCGGACCTCGATCGACGAGGGCAACATCGCCATCGTCGCCGGGTTCCAGGGCGTCAGCCAGGAGGGCAAGAACATCACCACGCTCGGTCGTGGTGGGTCCGACACGACCGCTGTCGCCCTTGCCGCCGCCCTCGACGCCGAGGTCTGTGAGATCTACACGGATGTCGACGGTGTCTTCACCGCCGACCCCCGTGTGGTGAAGAAGGCCCAGAAGATCGACTGGATCTCGTTCGAGGACATGCTGGAGCTCGCGAGCTCCGGGTCCAAGGTGCTGCTCCACCGCTGTGTGGAGTACGCCCGCCGATACAACATCCCGATCCACGTCAGGTCGTCCTTCAGCGGACTTCAGGGCACGTGGGTCAGCAACGAACCGCAAGGGGACCGCAAGGTGGAGCAGGCCATCATCTCCGGTGTCGCGCACGACACCTCGGAGGCCAAGATCACGGTCGTCGGCGTGCCGGACAAGCCGGGTGAGGCCGCCTCGATCTTCCGCGCCATCGCGGACTCCGGGGTCAACATCGACATGATCGTGCAGAACGTGTCGGCTGCCTCGACCGGGCTCACGGACATCTCGTTCACGCTGCCCAAGGCCGAGGGCCGCAAGGCGATCGACGCGCTCGAGAAGACCCGCTCGGCCATCGGCTTCGACTCGCTCCGTTACGACGACCAGATCGCCAAGATCTCGCTGGTCGGCGCGGGCATGAAGACGAACCCCGGCGTCACCGCCGCCTTCTTCGAGGCGCTCAGCGACGCGGGCGTGAACATCGAGCTGATCTCGACCTCCGAGATCCGCATCTCGGTCGTGACCCGCGCCGATGACGCGAACGAGTCCGTGCGCGCCGTGCACACCGCCTTCGGCCTCGACTCCGACACGGACGAGGCCGTGGTCTATGGAGGCACCGGGCGATGACCGGGAAGCCGACACTCGCGGTCGTCGGAGCGACCGGGGCCGTCGGCGCGGTCATGCTCCAGATCCTGTCGCAGCACGCCGACATCTGGGGCGAGATCCGACTCGTCGCCTCACCGCGCTCGGCCGGCAAGAAGCTGGCCGTGCGCGGTGAGGAGATCGAGGTCCTCGCACTGAGCGAGGAAGTCTTCGACGGTGTCGACGTGGCGATGTTCGACGTGCCCGACGAGGTCAGCGCGCAGTGGGCGCCCATCGCCGCGTCCAAGGGCGTCGTCGTCGTGGACAACTCCGCCGCTTTCCGGATGGACCCGGACGTGCCGCTGGTCGTCCCGGAGGTCAATCCGCATGCCGCGCGCGTACGCCCGCGCGGCATCGTCGCCAATCCCAATTGCACGACCCTGTCGATGATCGTGGCCATCGGCGCGCTGCACGCCGAGTTCGGCCTGCGCGAGCTGATCGTCTCGTCGTACCAGGCGGTGAGCGGGGCCGGGCGCGACGGCGTCGACACGTTGCGGCGGCAGATGTCGCTGGTGGCCGGCTCGGAGCTCGGCACAAGCCCCGGTGACGTACGACGTGCTGTCGGCGACGACACCGGGCCCTTCCCGGAGCCCGTGGCGCTGAACGTGGTGCCGTGGGCCGGGACGCTGCGCGACGACGGGTGGTCGTCCGAGGAGATGAAGGTGCGGGACGAGTCCCGCAAGATCCTCGGCCTGCCCGATCTGAAGGTCGCGGCCACCTGCGTACGCGTGCCGGTCGTGACCACGCACTCGCTGACCGTTCACGCGCGCTTCGAGGACGAGGTCACGGTGGACCGGGCGCGCGAGATCCTGGCCACCGCGCCGGGCGTCGTGCTGTTCGACAATCCGGCCGCCGGTGAGTTCCCGACGCCCGCCGACGTGGTGGGCACCGACCCCACGTGGGTGGGCCGGGTGCGGCGCGCCCTTGACGATCCGACGGCCCTCGAGCTCTTTGTGTGCGGGGACAACCTGCGCAAGGGGGCCGCGCTGAACACGGCCCAGATCGCGGAGTTGGTGGCGGCGGAGTTCACCGGCCGTCAGCCCTGACCGGTCCCCGGCGCGGAAGCCTCTGTGGGATCTGTGTAAGTTCTGTGTCCAACTTGGTGGCCGGGATCGCTTGATCTGGACCATTGCCACGTTCGAAGATTCGCCATACGCGTTCGAAGATATTCGTCCCCGTCCTCTGCAACCGGCAGCAGGGCGGGGCGCGTCTTTGCGATCGCCCTCCCGGGGGTGTGACCTGAGCGCTGCGAAAATTGGGCATAGGGGAAGAGCTGGTACGCATGGGGGCATTTGATGCATCGTCACCGACGGCGACGATGCCTGCCGCAAACGCGCCGCGTGATGCGTACAACCCTCCAGGGGGTAAGCGTGTCCAACAGGCGTGGCAGAGGTACTCGATTTCACAGCGGTTCAGGCGAGGGGCGCGGCCCTTCGCCCGCCTCGCCGTCCCCGTGCGCCCGCCGGCATGCCGGTGATCGCCCCCATGCCCACCACGAGATCGGCCCGCATCCCGACGCAGCGCGAGGGCGCTGAGGAGACGATGAGCGCGGGCACCACAGTCGACCACCTGACCGAGACCTACCGCGCCCACTACAGGTCGCTCCTCGGCCTGGCGGCGCTGCTTCTCGACGACACGGCCTCATGCGAGGACGTCGTGCAGGAAGCGTTCATCCGGGTGCACTCGGCGCGCAAGCGCGTGCGGGACCCGGAGAAGACGCTCGCCTATCTGCGGCAGACCGTCGTGAACCTCTCGCGGTCCGCGCTGCGGCGCAGGATCCTCGGTCTGAAGCTGCTCTCCAAGCCGATGCCGGACATGGCGAGCGCGGAGGAGGGTGCGTACGACCTCCTTGAGCGGGACGAGCTGATCAAGGCGATGCGCGGCCTCCAGCGCCGCCAGCGCGAGGTCCTGGTCCTGCGGTACTTCGCGGACATGACCGAGGCGCAGGTCGCCGAGACCCTGGGCATATCGCTCGGGTCGGTGAAGGCGTACGGCTCGCGCGGGATCGCGGCTCTGCGGGTCGCCATGGAGGCACCGGCATGAGCAAGCATGAGTACGGGCGTGAGCGCGATGAGAGCGCCGAGCGCGCCGAGAACGCTGAGAACGCTGAGAACGCCGAGTTTGAGCAGCATGCTGGGGACGGAACTGTGAAACACGGCCAGGGCGATGAGCCCACCGCGTCCGAGCGTGCGGACGGCGCGTCCGAGCGTGCGGACGACGTGTCCGAGCGTGCGGACGGCGCCGCGTCGGGTGCGGCCTTCGGCGGCGAGGGAAGCGTCGCGCTGGGTGCCGTCTTCGGCGGTGAGGGCGGCTCCGACGAGCTCGCGCTGCGCAGGATGATGCGTTCGGCCGTCCAGGAGATCGAGCCGGGAGACCGCGCCCTGGAACGTCTGCGGTACGCGGTTCCCGCGCGCAGGCAGCGCAAGCGCCAGGCCGTGGTCGGCATGGCGGCAGCCGCGCTCTTCATCGGCACCGCCATCCCCGCTCTCGTGCACGTGACGAACTCCGGCGGCGGCTCGGACGACCGGCCGTCGATAGCGGGCAACAGCGAGCAGACGCAGGGCGGTTCGAGTCAGGGCAAGGGTCCTGACGGCGGGGAGAAGGGCAAGGGCAGCGACTCCGGCCCCTCCAAGTCCAAGGACAAGAAAGACAAGAAGGACAAGAAGGACGGCAAGGGGAAGGGCGAGTCCAGCGGCGGCGCGACCGGTGGCCCCGACCCGGCGGGCACAGAATCCGCCGACTCGCCTGCCTGCACGGTGGACCAGCTCGGCGACGCCAGCGGTAGCGCGGGGACGGCGGAGGCCGACGGCAAGGTGTACGGCAGCTTCCGGATCGCCAACGTCTCCACGAGCAGCTGCACGGTCAGCGCCCCGGGCACCGTGAGCACGTCGACCACGGGGGCTGCCGATCCCGCGAAGATCGGGGTCATCGACCACGTGGCGGGCGACGCGGCGACCGCCCTGCCGGACCCGGCACAGGCGGTCAGCTCGCTGATCCTCCAGCCAGGGTCCGCGTACGAGGTGAAGTTCGCCTGGGTGCCTTCGGAGGCGTGCCCGACGGACAGCGGCGAGCCTTCGCCCGACCCGACTCCCACGGAGGACGGCGGCACGGACGGCGGTGCACCGGGCGGTACGGAGCCGCAGATGGTCCGCGAGGACGGCGGCGTCGTTGACGGCGGAGTGACGGTGTCCCTGACGGCACCCGCGGGCTCCCCCGCGGCGGGCGCGACGATCACCAACGCGTGTGCGGGGACGGTCTACCGGACGGGCATGTTGTCTGCGTCGTAGGACGACCCGAGTATTCGAACGCCGACCGGGCTGGATCCTGCGAAGGATCCAGCCCGGTCGGCGTTCGGTGACACCTACGACACCTCGCCTAACCCTCAGGCAAAAGTCCCAGCTCGGCGTCCCGCGCGAACTCCCGCTCCCGCCGGAACAGCCTGAACCACATGAAGACGACGAACCCCGCGAAGACGAACCACTCGCCGGTGTAGCCGAGGTTCTGGAAGGCCTTGAGGTCGAGCCCGGAGTTGTCCGGCGCGGCAGCGGGCACCGCCTTCATCCCGGAGTCGCCCTTCTCCAGGGTGACCCAGGCGTCGTACACATTGCCCTGGACCACGTTCACCAGCGAGGCCGCGCTGATGGCACCCAGCTGCCCGTCCGGCAGCCCTCCGGCCGCACTGACCCCGTTCGAGCCAGGGCTCTCGGAGGCCTGGAGCGCGCCCGTCACGGTGACCTCACCGGAAGGCGCCGCGGGGGCCTTCGCCGCACTCGCGTTCCCGGGGAGCCAGCCCCGCACGACGGGCAGGTCCTTGCCGCTGTCGGTGCGCAGGAGCGTCAGGACGTAGTAGCCCGACTTGTCGTCCAACTCCCGGTCCGGCACCAGTAGTTGCTTGCCGTACCGTCCTGTCGCCGACACCTGTTCCCCGGACGTCTCCTGGTCCACGGGGAGGAGCGAGTCCAGCGGCCGGGGCTTCGCCTCCGACCGGGAAGGCGACGCCTGCCGGTCCGCCTGCTCCTGCGCGGCGTCATGCGCCTCGACGCGGTCCTCGAACCGCCCCAGCTGCCATGACCCCATGAAGATGCAGACGGGGATGGCCAGCAGTACGAAGACGTTGATCCCCCACCAGCGGGGCGTCAGCAGGAACCGGTACACACCCCCACGGTACGGGGGCGCCCGTGGGAGACGGGCCGCGGGGTTGGCGAAGCCACCGCCTCCCCGAAGCCGCTGCCTCCCCGAAGCACCGCCTCCCCGCAGCCAAGCCCCCCCCGGCTAGCGAAGGTGCCGCTCGGCGAAGTCCAGTTCCAACCGCACCTGCTTGATCCGCTCGTCCACGACGAGCGAGCCGTGCCCCGCGTCGTACCGGTACACCTCGTGCACCGCGTCCCGTGCCTTGAGCCGGTCCACGTAGTTCTCGACCTGGCGGATCGGGCAGCGCGGGTCGTTCACGCCCGCCGAGATGTAGACCGGTGCCTTCACCGCGTCCACGTACGTCAGCGGTGACGACGCCTCGAAGCGCTCCGGGACCTCCTCGGGCGTACCGCCGAGGAGCGTGCGGTCCATGGCCTTCAGGGCCTCCATCTCGTCGTGGTACGCCGTCACATAGTCCGCGACCGGCACCGCGGCCAGGCCCACCGCCCACGCGTCGGGCTGGGTGCCGACGCCGAGCAGCGTGAGATACCCGCCCCAGGAGCCGCCGGCCAGGACGATGCGGTCCGGGTCCGCGAGACCGGACGTCACCGCCCACTCCCGCACCGCCGCGATGTCCTCCAGCTCGATCAGGCCGACCCGGTGCTTGAGGGCGTCCGTCCACTCCCGGCCGTACCCGGTCGAGCCGCGGTAGTTGACGCGCACCACCGCGTACCCGTGGTCCACCCAGGCCGCCGGGCCCGCCGCGAACGCGTCGCTGTCGTGCCACGTCGGGCCGCCGTGGATCTCGAAGACCGTGGGGAGGGGGCCGGTCGCGTCGGCCGGCTTCTGTACGAGGGCGTGGACCCGGCCGCCCGGGCCCTCCACCCACACGTCCTCCACCGGCACGGAGGCCGGGGCCTTCATGCCGGGCGGGTCAAGCACGACGTCACCCGTCGTCGAGCGCACCACCGGCGGCTCGGCGGCCGACGACCACAGGTACTCCACGCTGCCGTCCGGGCGCGCCGTCGCCCCCGACACCGACCCCGCGGGCGTCTCGACCTCGACGAGCTCGCGCGAGGCGAACGCGTACTGGAACAGCTCGCTGCGGGCCTCGAAGCTGTGCGCGATGAGCAGGGCGGAGCCGTCCGGATACCACTCGGCGCTCACGTCCCCCGGCAGCTCGAGTGCCAGGTCCGTCTCCTCGCCCGACGCGACGTCCCACACCATCGGCTCCCAGCGGCCGCGCCGCTGATGCCCGACGAGCAGCCGCGTGTCCCCGTCGACCGGCGCGAAGCCGAGGACCTCCAGGCCCAGCTCGACGGTGCCGCCCTCGGTGTCGTCGAGCTCGGCGACCGTGGAGCCGTCCGGCCTGATCACCCGGAGGGTCGAGTGCATCGCGTCGCCGTGCTCCGTGTGCTCGACGGCGATCAGGGAGCCGTCGTGGGAGAGGTCGCCGACGCCCGCGGACTCGCGGTGACGGTAGATCTCGACCGGGTCGGCTCCCGGGGCGCGTACGACATGGATCGTCGAGCCCTCCTCGTCCGTCGAGCGGCCGACGACGGACATCCGCCCGTCACGCGCGAGGGCGAGGCCCGCCGGATACGACGCTTCGAGTCCCGGCACCGCGGGCTCATCGGCGCCGCCTGCCGCGAACGGCTGGCGCATCCACACGCCGAATTCGTCGCCGTCCGTGTCGTTGAACCACCAGATCCACTCGCCGTCCGGCGTGAGCACCCCGTCCGTCGTGCCGTTCGGCCGGTCCGTCACCTGGCGCTGCTCGCCGGTGGCGCGGTCCCATGCGTACAGCTCGTACGTCCCCGTCGCGTTCGACACGAACAAGGAACGGTCGGGGGCGTCCTCCGCCCAGTCGGGCAGCGACACCCGCGGCGCACGGAACCGCTTCTCCCAGTCGGGCATCTCCGTGCCCCCGCCCGCAGTCGCACCCGACGTATTCCCTGCACTCGCACCCAAGTCGCTCATGGACCCCATAGTGCACGCACACGCCGACAATCCGCTGGCGAGGGTCCCCAGCCTGTGGATAACTTTCTGGAATGTACTCACCGACCCCCTCCGACTGGCGCGAGGCCAACCGAAAACGCTGGGACGAGCGCGTCCCCCTCCACCTCGCCAGTGACTACTACGACCTCGAAGCCTTCCGCTCCGGCAAGGACCCGCTGCGCGACTTCGAGCTCGCGGAGGTCGGTGACGTCACCGGGCGCTCGCTGCTCCACCTCCAGTGCCACATCGGCCTCGACACCCTCTCCTGGTGCCGGCACGGCGCATCCCGCGTGGTCGGCCTCGACTTCTCCGAGCCCGCCGTCGACGCGGCCCGCGACCTCGCCGCCGAGCTCGGCCTCACCGCCGACCAGGCGTCCTTCGTCGCCGCCGACGTGTACGACGCGGCGGACGCGGTCCCCGACACCTCGTACGACATCGTCTATACCGGCGTGGGAGCCCTGTGCTGGCTCCCCGACATCCAGCGCTGGGCCGAGACCGTGGCCGCGCTCGTCGCACCCGGCGGCTTCCTCTACCTCGCGGAGTTCCACCCGCTCGCGGACATCCTGGACGACGAGACGGGCTCACGGATCGAGTACGACTACTTCGCCCGCGACGCCTGGATCGAGGAGACCCCCGGCGGCTACGCGGACACGACCACCCCCACGGTCCACAACCGCAAGGTGGAATGGCAGCACCCGGTGGGCGAGGTCATCACGGCCCTGGCATCGGCGGGCCTGCGCGTCGACTTCCTCCACGAGCACGACACCACGCTCTTCGAACGCTTCGGCAGCCTCGAACTCCGCGACGGCGCCTACCAGTTCCCCGTGGACCGCCCGCGCATCCCCCTCATGTACTCCTTGAAGGCGAGCAGGGCGGTGGCCTGAGCTCCGGATGCCGATCCGGCTGCGGAGGGGGAGAGCGCCGCGGCGGAGAGCCGCGCCCGCCGCCAGGCAACCGAGCCCGAGCCCCCGCTGGCTCGCGTCGTTCGCCGCCCGCTCAACGACTCGTCGGCGGCCGCATCCACCCCTCCCACACGAGCCCGTCCGGCGTCGGCGCCTCGGTCTCGCCCCGGCGGTGCGGCGCCGCCGACGAGCCCGGGCCGCCCGGATCGAACTCCCCGAGCTTCGTCCAGCCCCACGAGCGCAGCACCTCACGCCCCAGATCGTCGTCCCGCTTGATGACCGCGACGACGAGATCCGTTGCGTGCCGCATGAGCAGCAGCGTGCGCAGGCGGTCCGAGACGCCCTGGCGCCGATAGGCGGGTACCACCATCAGCTCGGTCAGGAGGAAGACCCGGCCCGACGCCGTGCGTTCCTCGACCTCCGGGGGCAGGACTCCGCGGAACCCCTCCCACCAGTCGCCGGTACGCGGGGCGCGGTAGCCGTAGAGGCAGCCGACCAGGCCCGCCGCGTCGGCGACGACCATGTCGAAGTCGGGCCGCTGCACGGCGTTCTCGAAAACGCGCAGGAACCCCTGCCGGTCCCGGTACTCGGCTCCGGCGTCCCCTTCGTACGCCTCTACGTAGACGTCGGCGACCGCCTCCCGCTGCTGCTCCGCCTGCCACCGGGTCAGCCGCCGCAAGAACACCTCTGCCATTTGTTCCTCCGCCCGCCCCCGTCGAGGGAACCCCTCGACACCCCTCGACTCCCCTGGACTCCGCATGGTGACACCACGAAAGGGTGAGCGGAACGGGGCGTCGGACATCCATCGGACCGGGCCAGTTCCGACCGCGTTCAGAGCCCTGACATCAGGGCCACTCGAACTAGCGCGGGGGGACCGGGCGGTCGTAGATGTTGTCGGGGGTGACGATCTCGGTGATCGCCCGGCCGACCAGCGAGGACGGCTCCACGCCGTCATGTGTGATGTCGGTGTTGAGCTGCACCACCAAGGTCGCCTTCTGCGAGGGAAGGTAGACGGTCACGCTCTCGTAGCCCGGGATGGAGCCGTTGTGCCCGATCCAGCCGTCGCTCTTGAAGATGCCGAGGCCGTAGCTCGTACCGGGGTAGCCGGTCGGCAGCGTCCGGAGCCGCTCCTTCTGGGTCTGAGGGCTGAGCAGCTCTCCGGTGGCGACGATCTTGGCCCAGCGGCGCAGGTCGTGCATGTTCGAGATCATCGCCCCGGCCGTCCAGCCCCAACTGGGGTTCCAGTCGGTGGAGTCCTCGACTTTGCCGCTCAGCGTCTGGTTCGTGTAGCCGCGCGGGTGCGGCTCGGGGAACTCGGGGCCGCTGGGGAACGTCGTGTGGTGGAGGTGGGCCGGGTGGAGCACCCGCTCGCGGATGAAGTCGGCGGCGGGCTGGCCGCTGACCTTCTCGATCACCAGACCGAGAAGGATCAGGTTGCTGTTGGAGTACTGGAACTGCTTGCCCGGCGCGAAGGTGTTCTTGTGCTTGTAGCCGTACGCGAGCACCTCCCGCGGGGCGAACGAGCGGCTCGGGTTGCTCAGTAGATCGTGCACGAAGTCCGGGTCGGCGGTGTACGGGAACAGCCCGCTGCGCATCTCGGCGAGGTGGCGCAGCGTGATCCGGTGACCGTTCGGCACGCCGTCGACGTAGTGGGAGATCGGGTCGTCCAGCCGGATCCGCCCGTCGTCGACGAGCTTGAGGAGCGCGGTGACCGTGAAGGTCTTGGTCTCGCTGCCGATCCGCGTATACAGATCGGTGGTCATCGGCTCGCGGGTGGCGGTGTCGGCAACCCCGGTCGCGCGGACGTAACACCCCTTGCCCGGCATCCACAGCCCGACGGCGACACCGGGGATGCCGGCCTCCCGGCGGACGCCCTCGATGGCCTTGTCCAGCCGGGCGTTCATGCGGCGGCCGAGGCCGTCCGGCGGACACTCGTCCTGGCCGTGGCGACCGTCGCCCGCGAGGTGGACCGCGGTGCCGGCAGGGCCGGTAGTGCCGGCGGTGGCAGGAACCGCCGCCATCGGAGCCAGTACGGAGGCCACCAGCAGCGCAGCCGCGCACAGACGTCGGGAGGGAGTACTTCGCATGTCGGGGCACTTCTTCCGGATCGGGGCTGCGGTGCAACGGCACCAACAGCACCAACGGCACCATCCGGAGCCTGGCGGGAGGCCCTCCTACGGCACGCGTCCCCGCGAGTCCACTCGATTAGACCGATATTCGGCAGCAACGCGCGACGACCGAAAGCCGTTGACCACGATCAGCTCACACCTGGTGGAGGCGCGCCCTAACCATCAAACGTGCCGACGCCTAGCAACCCACGACTGGTCACCCTGACCGATATCAACACGCTGTGCGCCATGAGCCTCAAGGCGAGCGACCTCGGCGGCCTGATCATCAGGCACGAAGCCGAGATGCAGCCGGCTCTTGCCCTTCTTGCCCTCATTAAGCAGCACGAACTCCAGCCCCGGCCGGCGATCCGGCTCAGGGCGGATCGCGGCCTACCGAAACCCCGAGAACAGCCGCTCCAAGCACAAAGCCGAGCCACGCAGCGACCACCTGGCCACCCTCCCGAACCACCGATGTTGGTGGGCTGCATCAACCAGTCAGGTGAACAGCCACGCAGTAACCGCCCAGCCGACATCGCTCAGTATCCACATGCGGCGGGACGACAGCGCTGCGACTGCGAAGAGGAAGCCGTACATCAGTGCTGTCAGCGCCAGCATGGAAACAGCTTCGTTGGCCACCGTTGACGCGCTCTGGTCGCTGAAGCCGCTGACCCGCATGCCGAGCCCTGCCATGATCCGACCCACTCCGATGATGGCCACGAGCAGGGTGGAGCAATACGCCGCCGAAAAGAACGTAAGCCCCTCAAGGCGGTAGGCGTGGCCGAGTGCCGCAGCGACAGGGATTGGCACGGCCGCGGAGATCAGACCGATGGCGAGCAGACCGAGGCTGCGCCAGAGTCCCTGTCGCCTCAACGGAGGCGGGGACGGCGGTTTGAGCGGGGTCAGGATGTTCGCCACGCGTGCGGCATCGCGGCGGTAGGACTCGGCCAAGCTGATGATGGCACCTGGGGCCATGGGATGGGCCATGGGTACGTTGTCGCTGGCCAGGCCATTGTTTCCATTGACTACGGAGCCAGAGTCAATGTCGGCGAGGTCATTGTCGGGAGTGAGAACTTGCGACGGGCGTACGGGGCCCGGGGTGACGCGTTCGCGCAATGCGGCCAGATCGGCTCGTTGAACGTCGAGCTCTGTACTGGAGCGTTCCAGCAAGTGATCGACTTCCCAGAGATCGGGGAGATCCTCGATGGGGGTGGCGCTGTCGGAGTCCTCGTGTTCCAGGCGGGCCTTGGCGACCGCGCGCTCTCGCTGGCTGGCGTTGGACTCGGCGTCCAGGCGGATCTCCTCCGCCTCGCGTCGTTCACGGCGAGCCTGTTCCAACAGCCGCTCGGCACTGGCGAGCCGCTCCCGAGAGTCACGTAGTTCCTGCTCGGACCGTCCTTCCTCGAGTTCTTCCAGGCGCTGGCACCTGTCCTGCAACGAGGCGACAAGCCGTAGCAGTGTGTGAACCAACTGCTGCATGCGGAAGAGCGCGCGCTCTGCCTCCAATTGGGCTTGCCGTGCGTCGTCCAAGCGCGCTGCCAAGTCGGTTACGGGCGGCGGCGTCAACAAGGCCCCGTGCCCGCGCTGAGCCTTCCGGGCGAGCTGCAGAAGCCGCCGGCCTTCGACCAAGTGCCGTGGGCGCACGGTGGTGTTGCGTACACACCTCTCCACGGTCTTCTGCAGCAGGGAGTCGGGGGGCAGCTTGGCGCCGTTGCGGTAGTGGCCCCACTGGGTGCGGCTCGCTGGATACACGTCAGTGAGCCGTTCCAATGTCCAGCCCTGTGTGACGCCGCGCAACCAGAGGGCGAAGGCGTTCGCCTCGGGTGTCTCACCGCGTACTGGCCCCTGTTTGCGCCCAGCCCTCGGCACGTCGTCCGCCTCCCGTTGGCCATGAACAACCCGCAGTTTGACCACAGTTGGCCTGCGGATCCCGACGAGACAATCAGAACGTGGCGCACCGTGTTGCCCGGATCGGAAATCACCCAACGAAAGGCTGGGCCATGCGCATGCCCACATCTTCTTGGCCGTACGTCATCGTCGCCATCGTCGTACTGACAGTGCAGGAAGGCTGGAAGCCGACGGACGTCGTACGCCTCTCCGCCGTCCTGTTGGTACTTGCCGCGATGGTCGTCGCCGCCAGCGGAGGCAACGCACGTGACTGACGGCGACCTCGGCCGGTTTCCGCCGATCACCTCCGGACCGTTGTCACGTGGACTGCGGATCCGTCTTTCCTCGATCCGCGGCGTCACGCCGATACGGTGCGGGTCGACTCCGCCCGCGTCGTTCGGCACCGGTCCGCACAGGGGAGGGACCGGCGCCGAAACGGCGAGGCGCGTGGCGAGAATCCGGTCCTGTACGTGACTGTCGGGAGCGATCGCGATCGCGTGCCGCTCACCTGCCGCAGTTCTGCGTGCCCCCCAAATGGGAGGGGGTGCAGTGGCTCTGGGGCGGCCTGTCTCGCCCGGAGCCGGGGGGAGCTTCTGGCGCGGCGCGCTCATCTCGACACAGCGTCAGCCGATGCCGCGAGACTGCCAGGCAAAGGCTTCTGCCGTCCGAGCAGCAAGCAAGCCGAGCCGCCACGATTCCGTGATGTCGGTCCAGTTTCGGAGCTCGGCGCTAAGGGCGCCGTCCTCTACCGCCTGGTCATAGAAGAGCGTGAAACTGTAGACCCTGCCCTGGGCGGAGATGAGTTGGCCGTCCTCGTGATCTGGGCCTCCCTGAAACAGCTCGACCATGACCGTTCCATTGGGATCAATACCCTGGATCTTCAGGAGCTCCCGCAAACGGACCCAGAGGTCATACGAACTGGTCCGCAGTAGCTCGGTGTACTGGACGACGATGTCTGCCATGACCTCATGATCGGTCTTCCACCTGGGGGTGAGTAGCAGCACGACAACGGTCGGCGGACCAGCCCGGCGATGAGCGATTCCGGATACCGTCGTCGCGCGAATCGCCGTGGGTTCAAATCCCGTACCGATCACAGCAGTTGAGAGCCCCCGACCAGCACTATCGGGCGGAGACTCCTGCCCTGGGGCCACCGCTGTTCAGCGTCATCTGGGTATGTAGTCCCAGAAGCAGTAGGCGCACGCGCCACGTCCCTCCGCCGTGGCTTCGGCCAGCGCGACACGACGCCGAGGATGAGTGTCCATGCCCACACTCAGCGCGTACTCCTGCCCTTCCTCCAAGGCCTTGCAGGCCGAAGAGCGGTGGAAGACCTCGCCCCCGGCTGTGATGTAGACGAACCTGACCAGGCCCTCGGGGACGGGAGCGCAGTCGACGCACTGTTGGACAACTAAGTCGTGTATGCATCGCTCATCCATGCCGCCAGGTTAGTCAGGCGGTCTGACAAGACCATCGAGAGCTGATGCCAATCTGAACTTTGAGTCTGCCCCAAGGGAGAGGACCAGAGCGTTGGTCTGCGTTGGTCTGACCGGGCGAGGGAGGGAGCGCCTTTCTTGAGCCACTCCCGGTTCACTCCCCAGGGAGTGGCCCTCGCGTGCGGGTGACCCGTCTCCCCCCCAGTGGGAGGGGACCAGCAACGGAGTGACGGCATCAGAGGTGGAGCATCGTCATCACCTCAGGGCTACGGACGCCGGTGGACACGGCCGGCACGGTTTCGCCGGGGCGGATCCATCCGGCATGCTCGGCCGCTACGACGGCATCCTTCTCCGCGGCATCAGCCTCCGCGTTCAGTTGTTCGTCGGTGCCTTTGTGTTTCGCACCAGCCGCTGCACCGGCGGTCAGCGAGGCTTTGAGCGCTGCCTGATACGCGGCCACTGCGGTCTCTGCGGCCTCTGCGGCGTCGTCAACGAGCTGCGCCATCTGGGAGGCCTGCGCGGCGGAAGCTGCAGCGTTCCGTGCGCAGCGGGAATCCGCGGCCGTGTCGGGCGCGCTCTCCGAGAGGACGGCAAGCGCCTGCGCTGCGACACGCGCCGCGTGAGCGGATTTCCAGACGGCGTCGGCGTGGTTTCCGGACCCGTGCTGCTCGACGTAGCGGCTGAGCGCCGCCGCACGTGCTGCTGCGCTCTCCGCGCGGGCCGCGTGGCTCGGCCTCAGGGCGGTCGCCGCTGCCTCTCGCTCGCCGTGGTTGTGCTCGTTCACCGGCACCTCCATGCCTGCACAGAGCGACGGAGCGTTCTACCCCGCCCTCATCCGACGTCGTCCACACCGGTGGACCGTGGATGTGTCGGGCAGGGTGGCACGTTGCCGCACAACAGACCAGAGTCATTCGCGAACAGGCCCGTTCCCACGACTGGGTCACGACGTACAGAGTGAGGAAAGGTGAATCGGTGAAGGCGCGAGCGGCGCTCTCCCAAGGGCGTTGGTCGCCTACAAGCCCTGGGCGCCACTCCGGCCCTCTCCTACGAGTCTCGCCGAGCAGGCGGCAGCAACAGATCACGTTCCGGGTGCTGTTCACCCGAAACGCTGCCCTGGATCCCCAGATCTTTGCGTGCGGCGTCGTGGAAGGCGTTGATGGCGCGGAACGCTTCCCGGTTCCGTTGACGCCACTCGCTGAGAGTGCCTTCGGCTCTGCCTGTTGCTTGCCAATCGATCTGTGCAATCAGGGAGTTCAGATCGTGGCCTGATTCGACGGCGTCGTCACCGCCCATCAGCATGACCCGCTCGAAAGCACTGCCCCAAGTGCGCCCAGCCTCCGCCAGATCGTCACGAAGATCGTGCTCCGAACGGCGGTGATCCTGCAAGCCTTCGCGTTGCTCATAGAGCCGAACGGCCATGGCGATGCGTGCCTTCGCCGCGTCCACGTAGTTGCCGTACGCCTCCACCTTCTTGTCGTCCCACCGTGTGAGCAACAGGTGTCGGTTCCGGCTCCGTTCCATCAAGTAATTGGTTACGTGCGTAGTCAGAGCGCCGAGCAGGACAGCCGCGACCGTTACGAGCTGTTCCCCCGCTCCCACCGCTTCTCCCCCAGGTCAGCCGAACTCCTCAAGATGACTGGAAGATCTTACGAGTGGGGCCAGCGAGGGGGGAAGGCGATCGCTGAAACATGGGGGAGTGACGGCTCGGTGTCGTCGCATCAGGCAGGTTGAAGGGTTTTTCGTAGGCAGACCTACGACACCCGCCTGGTGTGACGCCACGTCGATAGCCTGCGGCGTCATCGTCTTTGCCGTTGTGTGTGTTCTGGATCTGCTCCTTCACGCACCGGCTCAGATTGCTGTGTCTGGGGCGTGCTTCTGGATGGCTGCAGCCATCACCAGCGTGCATGCCATGCGTGGCCGTATCAGCTCGCAAAGCTGACCGCGGCGGGCCCGCACCCTCGGCATGAAATCGCCAGGAGTGCGGGCCGTTTTGCGTTGCACCGAGCATGGCACGGCATCGGAATACACCTACAGGGGGCGTTCCCCATCCACGATCGCAATGGTCCAGCGAGCGCCGTCATCTGCCTGGATGGCGAGCTTCTGCTTTACCGGATCGACGTAGACCTTGCCGATGGTCACCGGACTGTCGCAGTCGATGGGGCTGGGGTTGTCCTTGGGACGCTCCCGTTTGATGATCTTCATGGTGTCTGTGCCCGAGCACTTGATATGCACCGAGTACACCTTCTTGCCCGGCATGAAGTCCGGCAGGTCCTCTGCGCCTTTCCCCTTACGCACAGGTACGAGGTACTTCGGTTGAGCCGGAAGTCGCAGGCTCTTCTCCACACTTCGCGCATTGGGGCTCGGCGCGGACGAAGCAGGGGTAGAGCCGGACGCTTTGGAAGGGGTGTTGTCAGCGTGGGAGCCGCCGCTGCTGTTCGAGCAAGCAGTGGCAAGCACCAAGGGGAGCAAGACGACAGAAATGGCCGCGGTACGACCCATGAGCTTCTCCTGAAAGATCGCGCCTGCCCAGCTGGTCTCGCCGGGCCGGCGTGGACGGAACCTAGCGGACGGTCCATCCCTCGCCGTACGGGGCCCAGAAGGTCAGGTACTTCTTGTTGCCGGCGGCGGGCAGATCTTGCTTCGCGGAGTCCTCGCGTCGCCAAGATCAGGCCCATCCGACTCTCCCGGGATCGGCAGGTCCTCTTCGAGCGCGGTGTCGTCCTCGACACCAGATATCGCGCCATCGCCCGATGCAGGCTTGCCCGTCACTGTCCCAGGCTCTACAGCCGCGCCGTCTGCGACGGCTGGAGGATCTATGGGGTTGCCGCTCGCGAATGCCGGTACCGGGCCACCCATGATCATTAGACCCGTGGCCACGGTCACGGCTCTGGTCCTCAAACTCTTCATGTATATCCCCCTAAGAAGGAACGGCCCTGGTCAGAGGCCTCCGTCGGGCAAGATCACATCATGAAGGTGAGTGAACACTCTAGGTACTTGAGTGGAGTCTGAGGTTTCCCTTGATGCGCATCTCGCACCGCTTCACTGTGGTTGAACGGCATCCTGGAGAGCCGTCACCAGGCGCCTCCCGAGGGCTCGTGACAGGACGGCGGCCAACATACGTAGAAGGAGCAGTTGTTGACCGAGTACATGGGGCCCGAGGACCAAACCAGGTTCAGTGGCCTACTGAGAGAGCGCAGGCTGAGATTGCTGCGGCCCATCGGCGCGAGCGCCGCGGCAGATGCAGCCGCTGAGGAGGTCAAGGCGCTTGAGAAGGCCCTCCATAGGTTGGCTGCGGCGGAGTACGGATGGTGCGACCTGTGCGGGGCGGAGATGGGCTACGCGCTGCTGGAACGACACCTCACGGCCATTTCGTGCGCCGACTGTCACGGACTCGAGGGCGACAGGCCAGGAAGCTGACGCACAAGGCGTGGTCAGGATGGCCGTTGGCCCGTCCTGTCTGGAGTACGCCACGGAAATCGCCTCTGAGATACGAGAGTCGGTTCCTCAGCGCGAGTCTGGAATCGATTCGTAGGTGTCAACAAATCCGTTCTCAGGAGGAGTGTGCTTTGCCCTGCGGAAGACCAGCAGCACCCTCCCGTCTGAGAGGTGGCTTGTGGTGGAGGCAAAGGTGCTCAGTCGGTCCAGAGACCAGCCCTCGTCCTCGATCAGGTGGATTGCCCGTGATACCTCGTCCTGAACCGTGCTCTCTGGGTTCTCGGGCCGGCAGGTGGTTAGCGGGACGACCACGGAGTACACGCCGCAGTTTGATTGTCGCTGTTCACGGGCTGATTCACTGATGGCGCTGAGCACATTCGTAATCACCCGGGCCTCCTACCGTTCGATGCCTACGTCTATTGGAAGAGCCCCAACGCGTCATCCAGCGACCATGCTTGCCAGCCCACGGCGAAGAGTACGACCACGGAGATGAGAGCCATCATCAGGTTCTGACCTTGCTCAGCCCAGTCGTGGATCATCAGCACGAAGTAGATCAGGTTGAGTATGAGACCGCCGACGAGTGCGATCGGCGTGAGCAGGCCGAAGATGAGGCCAAGCCCAAGAGCCAGCTCCGCGTAGGCGACGATGTATGCCATCAGCTGCGGCCGGGGCCTCACAGTCAGGTCGAAGCCAGCCCGCACGAACTGCCAGCGGTGCTTCTCGGCGATGCCCACCGCCCAGCCGATGCCGCCTCCGGTGAACCAGGTCTTCTTGTCCTTGTGGCGCCAGCTCTCCAGCCACCACAGGCCGAGACCGATCCGCAGTACGGCGAACCACTCGGCTCCGCTGAGCCACATCGTCTGCATCGAGTGCCCTCCCTCAACCTGACCTGACGGTTCGTCAGTTCAGCGGATCTGGGCCGATCGCGCAAGGGGTCGAGTTTCAGGCGAGCTGTTGCCGTTGCCGGGGCGAGCCCATAACCTCAATCTGATGGACCGTCAGATGCATGTATGGGAAACCGGCAGGTAGTAGGGGGCATAGCAGTGGACAACAACGAGGTCGGGGCCAAGGAGCTCCCCCGCGTGATCAGCGTGGATGACCACGTGATCGAACCCGCGCACCTCTTCGACAAGTGGCTCCCGAGCAAGTACCGCGACCGGGGCCCCAAGCCCTTCACCGCAGGTATCGGCGAGCTTGAGTACATCGGCGGCAAGTACAAGTTCACGACGGACCCGGAAGGGCAGGTCACCGACTGGTGGGAGTACGAGGGAGAGATCTTCCCGTACAAGCGCATCATCGCCGCCGTCGGATTCTCACGGGATGAGATGACGCTCGACGGCATCACGCGCGAGCAGATGCGCCGTGGCTGCTGGGACCCGAAGGCCCGACTGGAGGACATGGACATCAACCATGTCGAGGCTTCCCTCTGCTTTCCGACGTTCCCGCGCTTCTGCGGTCAGACGTTCTCCGAGGCCAAGGACAAGGAGGTCGGGCTCGCCTGCGTCCGGGCCTACAACGACTGGATGGTGGAGGAGTGGTGCGGTGACAGCCGCGGAAGGCTGATCCCGCTGTGCCTCATCCCGCTGTGGGACGTGGACCTCGCCGTCGCTGAGATCAAGCGCAATGCCGCCCGGGGCGTGCGAGCTGTGACCTTCAGCGAGATCCCGACGCACCTCGGGCTGCCGTCGATCCACTCCGGCTACTGGGACCCGTTCTTCGCGGCGTGCGAGGAGACCGGCACGGTCGTGAACATGCACATCGGTTCGTCGTCGCAGATGCCGGCGGCGTCGCCGGACGCGCCTCCGGCCGTTCAGGCTTCCCTGAGCTTCAACAACGCGATGGCCTCGATGATGGACTTCCTCTTCTCAGGGGTCCTGGTGAAGTTCCCTCGCCTCAAACTCGCTTATAGCGAAGGGCAGATGGGGTGGATTCCGTACGCCCTGGAGCGCGCCGACGACGTATGGGAGGAGCACCGGGCCTGGGGTGGAGTCAAGGATCTGATCCCGGAGCCTCCGTCGACGTACTACTACCGGCAGATCTTCTGCTGCTTCTTCCGGGACAAGCACGGTATCGCCTCTATCGAGACCGTGGGCGTCAACAACGCCACCTTCGAAACCGACTATCCGCACGTCGACTCGACGTGGCCGCACACGAAGGAAGTGGCTCAGGATCACGTTGGCCACCTGCCCGAGGACGTGGCGTACAAGCTGCTCCGTGGGAACGCGATCCGCATGCTGGATCTGCCGTTTGACCGGGACCTGTAGGTACATCCACTCGTGGTGGGCCGGGCGTGAGCAGCCGGCTCCACCACCGGGCAAGGCGTTGGACAGCGGGGGTTGAGGCCGAACTGGGTCAGCGCAGGGTCTCGGCGTCGACACGGGAGAAAACCAGCTCGCTCTCGCCGACGATGGGTCCGCGCCATCGCACCGGGGGCTCTGGTCGACGCAGGGCCCGGGGGTAGTTCTCGGGCCTGTAGTCGGTGGGCAGCCGGTAGGTGTGAAAGCCGTGCTGAGCCATGGTCTCCATCAACTCATCAATGGAATCGCCCAGTTGGACCATGCGCTCCGGGGTGACCTCCACGGCGATCTCCACATCAGGGCGGAGTTGCCCCAGGGCGGGAGCCAGGCCTCTGATGACGCCTCCCTCGGCGCCCTCTACGTCGATTTTGATCACGCGGGCCCTGGTGAGTTCGTCCTCATCCAAGATCTCAGGCAGGGGTCGGGCCTCCATCTCGAAGCTCGACTCGGCCGGACCGTCGTACGGGACTATTGAGTTCGCACCCATGTTGTTCGAGCTGGCGAGCACGAAGGTCAGCGTCTTGTGGCTGTCGGAGACTGCCGCGTTGACCGCGCGGACGTTGTCGCAGCCGTTGAGCCCGAGGTGCTGCAGTACGCGGTCGTGGAAGGCGGGGGATGCCTCGATGGCCACTACCCGCCCCGTGCTGCCGACGAGGCGAGAGCCCAGGACCGCGAAATAGCCGATGTTGGCGCCGACGTCGACGAACGTGTCCCCGGTGCCCAGACGGCTCTGCAGCCACCGTGTCATGTGGGGCTCCCACACGCCGTAGAGGCTGATGTACCGCTGGATGAGGTCGCGGGAGTCGCAGGCGAAGCTGGCGCCGAACCGCGCCTCGACCACGCGCTGACGCGGATGATCACGCAGGTACGGGTTGAGGTAGCGGGCCGCGAGCGGGCCCTTGAGCAGCGAGCCGGGCGCGTTGCGTACGTAGCCGCGGCCGAGAGTGACCAGAAGCTCCGATGCGCTGCGGAGGGAAGCGGGAGGCATAGCCGTGACCGTACGTAGTCCGCTGCAGCTGCGGCAAGATCCTCAGATTTGCCCTCGACCCGCATCACGCCTTCTCTGCCGCCTCAGCACTCGGCTAGGGGTCGTGCTGGGCTGCACTACGGACTACGTGACCTGGTGGGTGCCTTGATCCGGCTGGACTTGCCTGCGGTCGGCGGGCCAATGACTACGTACAGCAGGACCTTCTCAGGTGATGAGGAGCAGCACGGTCCACATGACGGCGGCGAGCGACGGCAGTACGTAGACGAGTACAGGCGTGGTGCCGATGCCTCGTGGCGGGCAAGTGGCGCTCGTCTCTGCGTAGTCAGGAACCGCACTTTTGATGCGTCGCTGGAGTGCAGCGCTATACCTGCGGTGGCGGTGCCCGACGTATACCCAGATGACTGTGAGCGCGATGCCGAACGCCGCGATCACCCGAGCGGGCTGGGTGTCGCTACCAGAGGTCAAGATCGTGCTGTACGCCACGGCCAGTAAGGACTGCGCAACCAGGAAGAGGTTGCCTTGCTGGTAGCGCACGTTGTCTTCATGGAGTCCGTGCTGCCAGAGCCGGTTGGCAGCGGCCTGGCGTTCCACTTCTTCTTGGGGTTGCCCCTCCATGCCTTTCCTATTCCCTCGTGGATGGACGGAGGCACCACTTCCACCTGCTGGAGGGCTCGGGGGTTCACTCGGGTGGATTCCGCACTTGGACAGGTCGACGGCGTGGTCGAGGGGCTGGGACCAGGCGTCGCGCGCCGGGGGCGGCTGTGAGGCAGCGCTAACGGCGTACGTGCGTGGGTTGCTGGCCACGAGCGCCACCTCCGTCAGCGGGTGCCGCTGTCTGGGTGGCGCGATTCGCGAGTGATGCATGGGCAGGCTCGAATCTGGCGCATGTATTCGCTGGCCGGATCTCCGGGCGTTCCCCGGTGAAAGGAACCTTCAATGTCGCGGATCGCAGTCAGCGTGATGGGTGCCGTAGCTGTAATCGCTCTTGGTCTGGCAGTGCCAGCGTCCGCTCATGCCGCCGTCGGCGCCTGCCCGGAGCGGCAGCACGTCGGCTACGCGGCCACTGTTACGGATTATGAAGAGATCCACGTCTGTGTGTCCGACAGTTCAGGGAGCATCGTGGACCTCGACTCGGTGGACTGAGGGACGGTCGTAGGGGCGCCCGTTGTGGCCTCGGCGGCACCTTCGGCTACAGGTCGCCGAGGACCTCGCGGCGTGCTGCGTCGGCCTTACGGTTGAGGGCGTTGGTCATCCGTACGGCGGCGATGGTGGAGAGGGCGTGGGAGGTTCCGGGACATGCGTAAGCCCCGCGCTCTGGCGGGGCTTCAGTGTCCGGGCACGCCGGACTTGGTGATCAATTTGCCACGGGTTGGGGGCTGGTGGCGCGTGCGTCGCGTGGTGTGTGTTCTTGAGGAGCTTCTAGCTACACATATATACACGCGAGTTAAGTGTCTCGGTTCTGCGGACACTGAGCGGTGAGCGGGCCTGTGATCAGGGGGTTCGTTTGTGGGGCGAGTTCTCAGTGTCTGGGATTTGCGGACGCTGAGGGCCGTTCAGTGTCCGGGATTTGCGGACCCTGAACCTAGGGTTGATGACGCTCTTTGAAAATGGTTCTGGCCGCGCTTCCGTGATGGCTACGCCAGAGGGGCGACCCTCGTCTAGGCCCGGCAGCCGCCGCGCTACCGCCTGAGCGGCGCGGGGCCTGTCGCGGAAGGGACTCGGAGCCGGCGGCAGGCGGGAGCCTTCATGGAAGCGCGGTCAGAACCAATTTCAGGAATCCTCATCAAGGTCTAGGGTCTCGGTTCTGCGGACACTAAGGGACCTCTCACGGGCGTTCAGCGTTCGGGAATCGCGGACACTGAGACGGCGTCCGTGTCCGGGGAATGCGGACGCTGAGCCTCGAAGAGATCCACTCGAAAGAGGCGCGTAGGCGGGGGTGCTGTGGATCAGGGTGGGCCGCGGTTATGGCGGCGGTCATGGGCCTGGTGGGCGCGCTGGGTGGCGCGGTAGCTGGTGGCCGTGCTGCGATCCGGGGTGCGCGGGAGGGTGCTGAGCGGGCGGCTCGTGCTGCCATGGAGCAGACGCGACAACAGGAGGATGATCAATACGATCAGTGGTTGCGGCAGGAGCGCATCTCGGTCTACACGGAGGCGGGGCGACGTATTCGGGCACTGGGCTCGGCGGTCAGGTTGGCACGCCAACGACTCGCGAGCCAGTCAGCTGCGGAGACTGCCAGGGAGACGTGCATGTCTGTACTCACGGAGTGCACCGCGTGTGGGGAGGCATTCCACGACCTGATCTTGATCGGTGACAAGCAGGTCTCTGACGCGGCCTTCGAGTTCTCCAATGTCGTCATTCGACTACAGGAAGTCTTCGGCCGGGCCAGGAACGCAAGGCGAGACGATGCGGGCCTTCGCCTCCTGGACGTACACATGGGCGACCTGGAGGAAGAGCTTAGCGAGAGAGCTACTCGGTTGACCTTTGCGATGCGGGGGTCTCTGCAAGGGGTCAAGCACTTCGGTAGCTCCGGCGGGCGTGGACGGCCGTCGTGACGGTCTGGCCATACCCACGGCGGGCGCGACCCGAGGGCCGGGTCAGGGGAGAACATGTGGCTGATGGGCTGCGCGGACATCGCCGTCCCGAGGGAGAGCCAGGCGTCGCCGACGGCGGACGTCTTGCCGGGTGCGTCCTTGGGGCGCTTGCTCGCGACGGCTGCGGCGATGTCGGCGTACGCGGCGAGAACGCCGGCCATGCCCCAGGCGAGGTGACCGGATCAGCCTGCGAGGCGGCCGAGATGGTGTTCGCCGGGGGCACACATGATCATTACCCGGGCGGCGACGACGGGCGGCCGAGATCAGTGAGGAGGGATACCCAGCGTGGCGTTTGGGTGTCCGTGTGTGGGTGGGCGCCAGCTCAGCCATAGGAGGTCACTCTCCAGTGGTCAGAGCCTCGGCGGGAGTTGCAGTCTCCTTGCCGGGGCTCGATCTGTTTCGGAGGTGACGCCGTACGGGGGCATCTGCCTGGTTCGACGGTAGAGCGTCGGGGGGGGGGCAACGCGGGAGACGTTCCCGATCCACCAGCGGTGACGGCATCTGCTCATTCGAGCACCCCCGCGCACAATCCAACACTTGTCAATACCCTTTCACCCAAGGGTTGTTGAACTGTTCTGCGTAGCCCTTCTCCCTGGGATTCGAGGCCGTCAAGGTGGAGGTTCAAATGCCGAGGGAGGTGAGACCTCAACCATGGGCAAGGAGTTTTGGCGGACGATCCAGACGGCCATCGAGAAGGACAACTGGACCGCCCGCCTTGTCGTGATTCTCTTCACGACGGGAGCCGTATTTCTGGGCGCACACCTGGTGACAGCCAGGTAGCTCAGTCGCTCCGTGTGGTGGTCTGTAGCAGCAGGCCACCACACGGATAACCGTAAGCGGGTACGACTCCAAGAGGAATCAGCGAACGTGCACAAAGTGCGCTTCGGTAGATGGTGGCCTTGCACAAGAAATCGAACATACGCTCCAGTGGATGGCATGCGCCACTCGATCCCCGATGACCTCGTACAGACCCAGCGGACGTGGATGGCCACCTACGAACAGCTCGCCGAGCAGCCGGGCCGCACGGCCCTGCGCCGCCGCCTGCTCCGTCTGTCGCGGGAGTTGGCGAGTCGGCCCGAGGCGCGAGCCCCTGGCGCCCGCCAGGAGCTGCTCCGCCTTGTGCGCCAGCGAAGCCGATCATGATCGATTCCTTGACCGAGCGGCAGGAACAGATCCTGCGCTGCCTGCGCGAGGTGATAGCCGAGACCGGGGAAGCTCCGACCCTCGCGGAGACCGCGAGGCGAGTCGGACTGTCCAGCAAGTCGGCGGTGCACGACCAGCTCGGCCGCCTACACGAGCTCGGCCTGGTCGTACGCGACGACCTCCATCACCGCTCGTGCAGGCTGAGCTGACGGGGCTGAACGCGATCTGTGGTCGGTATCAGGGGAGTACAGCGAACGGGGCTGCCGGAGGTGTGCCACGGCAGCCCCGCCCTGGTCTACGTCTGCGGAGGAGTAGTTCCGCCCACCGCAGGATCCGTGATCGTGGCGTTGAAGTACTGGAACGCCGAAAGCTCATAGCTGCTGTGCTGCGTCATGCCGGCGTGCCTGAGGCACCACAGCTGGGCGTCGTCCGGGTCGACCGTGTCCGCCGAGCGTTCACCGCACGACAAGCACCTGCCGACGTGGCGCACGACCATGGTGGGTATGGCCGACAGCGTCCATTCGATGGGCCGGTACCGGCCCCGATGCAGGCTGCTGTCCGCGCTCATCCGAACGCCTCGGCAGGAAGGTGAGGCCCGTCGTCGTCCGGCCATGATCCCGGCGCACGCGGACATCGCCGCTCGCCTCGGTATCGCCGAAGGGGAGTACTGCGTACGTACTGCCTATGAGTTCCTGGCCGATCGGCGGCCCGTCCAGGTGTCTACGAGCTGGGAGCCGTACAGCCTCACTTCGGGCTCGCTCGTGGTGCTCCCGGAAGGGGGGCCGCTCGCCGGCACTGGCGTGGTGCGCCGCATGGCGGAAGTCGGCATTCAGCGCGGTGCGCTCGTGACGCGCATTCAGCGGACGTACTACAGCGATGACGGCCGCCCGGTCGAGACGGCTGACATCGTCGTGCCTGCCGCCTCCTGCGAGATCGTCTACGAGGTTCCGGTCAATCAGTGATGATCAATCAGAGCTGACGGGGTAGCGCCACTGGAAGTGGTCCAGTGCTCGCGCCCTGGCCTCGACAACCGCCATGCGCGCATCCCGCTCTGCCGTGTCGACGTGCGCGGCCTGGCCGGTCGCCTGGCCTTCCCACTTGCGGTAGAGCAGGCCGACATCGGACGAGAACCAGCCGCGGGAGGTCGAGTTCAGGGCGAGCAGGAGGCCCGTGTCCTCGGATGCCGGCAGCGCCATCCAGCCTCCCAGGGCCACGAGCAGGTCGCGGCGGACGAAGAGCGTTGCCGGGTGGACCTGCGCGCGGTAGTCGTGGGACGCCCAGTAGTCGAGCACTTCCTGACGCTCGATCGGCCCGTGCTCGGGGTCGCCGGGGAAGCCGACGGTGGATCCGTCCGGGAGTAGATCGAGTACGCGTGACGTCGCCCAGCCGATGGTTCGATCAGCTTCGAGGGCCGCGAGGTCGCGGGCCAGCGCACCAGGCGCAAGCTGGTCGTCGGCGTCCAGGACCTTGACGTATTCGCCGTCCGCGTGGGCCAGGGCAATGGTTCGAGCAACCCCGGGGCCTCCCGGGCGTCCCTGCTTGAACGTGATGCGGTCGTCGTCGGGGACGTGGGGCGCGACCTGGTCAGTCGTCCCGTCCTCCTGGATCAGCCAGTGCCACTCCCAGCCGGCGGGCAACTCCTGCTCGCAGATGGACTTGTACGCGTCAGCCAGGAAGTGCGCCGACGGTGCATGGACGGCCGTGACGATGATGATGCGCCGGCTCACGGCTCACCACCTTTCCAAGTGAGTCGTGAAGAGCATTTCCGTGCGATCGCCGGGCAGCGTGACGTCAGACATCTCCACGATGCGGTTGTCCGTGTCGTACGAGGTCTTGCGAAGGACGAGCACCGACGTGCCGGGCGGTAGGCCCAGCTCCTCCGCCTCTTCCACCGTCGGGGGCCGGGCCGTCACGCGGTCTTCGATGCGGTCGATCTCGATGCCCACCGTGAGCAGCTGGTTCCATGTCCCGCCTGGCCAAGGCTCTTTCGTCTCGTCCAGGAGGTCGGGGTTTCCCTTGACGACGTCGCGGATCAGATGCGACGTGACGAGGCTGAACGGGTTCCGCTCGGCGTTGTATCGCGTCCGGTAGGTCCGCTCGACGAGTGCTGTTCCTTCATCGACGCCCATAGCTGCTGCGATCTCCTTGGGTGCCTCGATCTCGCGGTACGCCGCATGAAAGACGAGGTCGTTCACCCCAAGGCCGGTGTCGTGCTCGGTTGAACCCGTTTCCAGGCGCTTCTGCTCGGGTGCGCGAGCACGGTCCTTCTCCCATTGGTGCCGCATGTTCGTGCGCTGCACCAGCGTGCGTGGGCGGCGGACGAAGGTGCCGCGGCCGTGCTGCTTCTCGATCAGCCCTTCCGCCTGGAGCACGCGCAGGGCCTGCTGGACGGTCGGACCGCTGCGCCCGGAGCTCTTGATGAGGTCCGCCTCGGACGGCAATCGGTCACCGGGCTCGAGCTGGCCTGCGCGAATCTGCGCGCGGAGCTCGTCCGCGATCTTCTCGTAGGCCTTTGCCATCCGTGCTCACCGTCCTGTCGTTCAACGCGCGCCTCAGCATACGACTCCTAAAGAGGTGTTGACGAGTGGAGGAGTGCTACGTCATGGCCTCTGGCCGGGCTGACGCGTGCTGGCTCCCGATCGCGAAGGGGCTGACGCCGCATGGCCTGCGGCACACGCACAAGACGGTCATGGAGGGGCTGACCGAGTAGCCAGCGTCCACGGCCCAAATGCGTGGCAGTTTCAGGCCATCAATCAGGCCCGGTTCGCTAACGAGCGAGCCGGGCCTGATCTGCGTTATGCAAGGGCTCACTGTCACGAAGCATGGCCCCACCACCGAGTTGGGCCGAAAATAGTTGGCCGGCCGTGCCTCAATTTGGACTACTTGGCCCGCCGTGCCGAAAGCATCGCTCACTGGATGCCTTGTAGGAAGTGATCTCACGGAAACCACCGGGCGGCGAGATCACGAAAGGGCCCGACCGCTGGCGACGGGGGATGCACCAGCGATCGGGCTGTGGCCAACCGTAACAAGGCTGCTCGCGTAAGGGGAGGCAAGTGCTCCGTCAGAATGTCGAGTTGTGACCGGGATCACGCAACGTGATCCGTAGGGGAGGGGTGGTGAAAGCTACTCGTCACAGGGCGGCGCGTACGAGAGACGTGGCAGATACTCGTGCCATCTTTCCTGCGTAAGAACGCCTTGAGTGGTTGAGCAAATGCGACGAATCGCCTCGTCGGTGTTCAGGTTCCAAAGCCGGACCGTATCCGTTCCGCTCGAAACGCCGAGCATCTCGCCCCGAGGGCTGAACGACAAGAAACTGCCGGTCTTGGCGTTGGGGCTCATGGATTGACCGATTGGGGAGGCGTTGGAGGGGTGAGTGACGTCCCAGAGGCGGACCGTGTTGTCGTTGGCGCCACTCGCCAGGGTGCGGCCATCCTGGCTGTACGTCAGTGACATCACCGCGTCGGTGTGGCCAGTAAGAGGGGCGCCCAGCCGGGTTGCCTTGCGGGGGTCGGCGACGTTCCAGAGTCGTACCGTGCCGTCGTCACTCCCGCTGGCCAGTGTGCGGCCGTCCGGGCTGTAGGCGAGCTCGTTGATGGGGCCCAGGTGCCCCTTGAGAGGCTTGCCGAGTCGGGTGGCGTGACGCGGGTCGGACACATTCCAGAGGCGGATCGTGCCGTCCGCGCTTGCGCTGGCGAGAGTTCGTCCGTCCGTCCCGAAGGCGAGGGAATTGACGTAGCCCTTGTGGCCCGTGAGCGGTGCGCCGCGCTTGCGGAGATGAGACGGATCGCTGACGTCCCACAACTGAATGGTGCGGTCTGTGTCGGCGGTTGCCAGCGTGCGCCCATCCGGGCTGAAGGTCAGCGCGGCCGCGAACCGTGTCCGCAGGGCGACGGGCGGCCCGTGGGGGACGGGGCGAGTCGGGTCGGTGACGTTCCACAGCTGGACTGCGCGGTCTCCCGTAAGCACCGCGAGTGTGTGGCCGTCGGGGGAGAATACGGGCGAACGCACGTCCCCGCCCGGGGGTTTGAACGGTTTGCTCAGCGTCACGGGCCGGTTGGGACGCTCCACGTTCCACAGCCGAAGCTGGTCGTCGTGCGCGGCCGTGGCGAGCACCTTCCCATCAGGGCGGAACGCTCCGATTCTGCCAACCATGTCTGACGTCGGTATCGACCACAGACGGACCTTGTTGTCGCCGCTCCCAGTGGCGAGAGTTCGTCCGTCGGGGCTGAAGCCGAGGGCGTACATCTCCCCGCTGCTGCCCGCGAGAGGCTCGCCGACCTGCGACGGATGCGCTGGATCACGGATGTTCCACAGGCTCGCCGTGCTGTCCGCGCTCGCGGCCGCGAGCATGGTTCCGCCGGGGTTGAAGGCCACGGACCATACGGCGCCGGTGTGGCCGGTGAGTGGCTCGCCGAGTGATTTCGCATGGCGTGGGTCGGTCACGTTCCAGAGGCGGATGGCGTTGTCGCTGCTGCCGCTGGCCAGAGTGCGGTCATCGGGGCTGAAGGCGACGGAGTGCACCGTGCCCGTATGGCCGGTCAGCACCTTGTCGATCGGCTTCGGGCGACGCGGGTCGGCGATGTTCCACAGTCTGATCGTGCCGTTGTCGCCACCGGCCGCCAGCGTTCGACCGCCGGGGCTGAAGGCCACGGAGCGCACGGCAGCGGTGTGGCCGGTCAAAGCGCCGAGTGCCTTCGGCCGGCTCGGATCGCCCACGTTCCACAGACGAACGGTGTGGTCGTCACTGGCCGAGGCCAGCGTGCGCCCGTCCGGACTGAAGGCGACCAGATAGATCGCGCCGTCATGGCCGGTCAGGGGTGAACCCAACGGGCGCGGATTGCTGGGGTCCTGAACGTTCCACATCCGGACCGTGCCGTCGTCCGAAGCGGTGGCGAGGGTGTTGCCGTCCGGGCTGAAGACCGCGCTGCTCACCCAACTCTTGTGGCCGGTGAGGGGTTTGCCCAGAGGCTTGGGACGAGACCGGTCCGAGACGTCCCACAGCCGTACGGTCCTGTCGTAGCTGGCGGTGGCCAGGAACCGTCCGTTCGGGCTGAACGAGGTGAGGTAGACGGCGCCCTTGTGGCCGAGGAGCGGGGTGGCCAGCGGCGCGTTCACGATCGAGAGCAACCGGTTCGTGGTGTCTTCGTCGTCAGGCCGCAGATCGTGCGCGACCAGGTCGAGTTGGGCGGACAGTGACGGATCCGTGTCCTGGACGCGATCAGCCTCGGCGACCACTTGCTCGAACACCGCATCGTCTCGCTGCTGCCACGCGACCACCGCCGAGACGACGGCCACCATGGCGAGAACGACCAGAGCCGCCACTGCGCCACGGATGATCAAGACCGTGCGCCTACGGAGTCTGGCCGAAGCAGCCAGGAACTCCACCGCGCCTCTGGTCAGGAACGTGCCACCGGCGGTCTTCCTCCAGGCACGGGCTTGCTCAAGACGGGAACCCCGGTAGAGCAGTGACGTATCGCGGTCGGCGTCCTCCCAGGTCCTGCCGTCTTCCTCAAGGCGCTGGCGCAGCAGATTGTCGTTCCTGTCCTCGTCGATCCAGTCGCGCAGACGGGGCCAGGCGTGGAGCAGCGCTTCGTGCGTGATCTCCACGGTCTCCGCGTCGAGTGTCACCAATCGAGCGCGTACCAGTGCTTCGAGCGATTCCTCGGTCTTGCCGGGGTCCGTCGACTCCTCGGCCAATTGCCGCCGCGCCCCCCGCCTGCGGGTGGCCTGGGTGTCTTCGCCGAGCCGGACCAGCCTGAGGAGGAGCAGCCGCGCGGCCGTGCGTGCGGCTGGGTCGAGGTCGGACCAGGCCCGCTCGGCGCTCGCCGCGACCGCTCCCTGGATTCCCCCCGCCGCGCGGTAACCGGCCAGGGTCAGCCTGCCGGTCTTCCGCCGCTGCCAAGTGGCGAGCAGGGCATGGGAGAGGAGCGGCAGCACTCCCGCGTCGTGCGTCCCGCGGGGCCCGTCCGTGCTCACTTCCCGGACGATCAGTTCCGCTAGACCCGGTTCGAGCTCCAGCCCCACGGCTTTGGCCGGGCCGGTCACGGCATCGCGCAACTCCGTGGTGGTCAGCGGCCCGAGCACCATGTGCCGGTGTTGCAGCGCATCGGCCAGTTCGGGATACCTGAGGCACTGCTCGTAGAAGTCGGCGCGTATGCCCAGGACCACGAGCGCGGGAGCCGGGTCACCGGCGTCGCCGGGGGAGCACGCGGCCTGAAGGACCTGGATGAAAGTGCGCTTGCTCGCCTCGTCGGAGGAGAGGGTGAATGTCTCCTCGAACTGATCCACGATGACGACAGGACGGGCAGCGGTAGGCGTCTGGCGTCGCGCCCAGGCCGCGACGGATTCCCTCACCGCGTTCGCGAATTGCGGAGTGCCAGGACCTGTCACCGCCGCTTCCTCGGCGACAGAGACGGCATGCGCGAGCTCAGGTATCTGGCGGGTCAGCTCAGCGAGAGGGTCGCTTCCCGGCACGAGCTGCAGTACGGGGCCTGCCTGACTGTCCGCGTCGCTCAGCGCGCCGTTCTGCAGCGTGGGCACCAGGCCTGCGTTCAGCAGAGAGGACTTTCCCGCCCCCGAAGCGCCCACGAGCATGACCAGGCCGCCCGTCTTCTCCGCGGCGCGGAGCTGAGCGACGAGGGCGTCTGTACTCCGCTCTCGTCCGAAGAACCACCGGGCGTCTTGCTGGCGATACGAAGCCAGCCCTCGGTAGGGACACACACTGTGGAGGGCGGTCAGGGCCTCGGCTTGAAGCCGTTCCTCATCTTCTGCGTCGGATGCCGGGGCAGCGCGACCGCTGACCGGGTCGGCCACCGCGCGCTCCCACAGGAGCTGCCACTGGGCCATGTCGTACAGACCCGCGGACACCGGAGCGGGCCGCTCGCGTCGTGCTTCGGGTATCAGCACATGGAGCACCGCTGAGAGGGCAGCAAACTGGGCAGGCACGTTCTTGGCCCGCCGCCAGTCGCTGATCCGCTGGGCGGAGACCCTCACGGTCCGCCCGCGTTCATCGACCCGCTGGTGCCGGACGACCGCCTCGGCCACTCGCTGGAGGGGAGGGTTACCGGCTTCCTTGTACAGCAGCGCGAGACGTTCCGCGAAGGCTGTGCGTGCCCCAGAGTCGGGACTCAAGGCCTCCACCCCTTACTTCCCCCGCATCTGGACATCCGGACCGGAAAACTCACCTTATACGGCTGACCTGCGGTTAAGGGGTCCGGACGATGACGGAACCTCCTCTTCCGGCACCTCAGCTGGCAGGATCACGAACCGGTAGCGAACCAACCGCGCAGCGTCATGGCAGGTCATCAGCTCGGGGTGACTCGCAGAGGTGAATGGCGACGCTGCATAGCCTCGGCTGGTTTTCGCCGATCACCTCCGGACCGTTGTCGCGAGGACTGCGGATCCGTCTTTCCTCGATCCGCGCCGTTACGCCGACATGACGCGGGTCGATGCAGTCCGTCGTTCGGTACCGGTCCCCACAGGGGAGGGACCGGTACCGAAACGACGCGGCGTGTGACGAGGAACCAGGGGCCGTACGTGACGTCTGGCGCGATCGCGAGCCGCGCATCTGCCGCAGCTCTGCGTGGCCAGCAGATGCTGTGCCGCCCGGAGCCGGATCGCCCCGCCACGTCCTGCGGGTCCACTCTGCCGGGGAGCCGTTGTCCATGCCCACGTTGTTGTTCAAGGCAGCCGCTGGAGCGGTTGGGGAGCTTCTGACGCGGTGCGCTCATCTCGACACTGCTCGCCTGCAAGGCCGCCCGCGTCCGAGTCGGGGATGGACCCGAGATCGCGCTCGGAGAGATCGAGACCGACGGTCCGAACACGCGCCCCACCCTCGCCGCATTCTTCCGAGCAGCTGCCGAGTTTCTCGACGAGCTCCGACGAGACGTGAGCGGGCAACGGGCAGGCAGCACGCGAAAGCACTAGCTGTCTGCCGACTGGCCACAACGACGCGCGTACGTCCTCGCAGGCGACGAGCAATGTTGTCGATGGAACGAGCACAGCACCGTGTGCGGACGGGCGTCGACCGACGTCGACCTCATCAGACCCGGCGCCGAACACCGATACGAGAACCTGAAGGCGCTGTGCAGCGAGCACCACGCGATCAAGAGGTCGCGCGAGAGGGTAACGAGGCACCACGCGTCACACGGCGGCACCCCGTCGAGCGGCACCCCGGGTTGCTCTAGCTCACTCCCGAGATGGCCCCAGAGAACGAGTCAGGCCCGGTTCCCATTTCTGGAAACCGGGCCTGACCTGGTGTTTCAGCTGTCGGGGTGGCGGGATTTGAACCCACGACCTCTTCGTCCCGAACGAAGCGCGCTGCCAAGCTGCGCTACACCCCGATGTCGTTGTTCCACTGGCCCGCTGCGCAGGCCGTGGCGACATCGATTACTTTAGCGGACCGGCGCCCGGAGACGAAATCCGGTTTTCGGGCCCTGGCTACCCGGCGCCGCGTCCCGGTGGCCCGGGCGGATGCGGTCCAGGCCGAAGAGGACGGCGTTGGCCAGGACTCCCGCGTATCCGTGCACCTCTACGTCCAGGAACGGATAGGGGTAGCGCGCCGGTGAGCCCGGGGGCATGATCGCGCCGCGGGGGGACGGAGCCCCCCGGAGGGCCTCAGCCCCGCGCCGTCAGCGTAAGCAGCGTCGCCTCCGGAGGGCATGCGAACCGCATAGGGGTGTAGCGGTTCGCGCCGCAGCCCGCCGATACGTGCATGTACGACGTCCGCCCCTCCGCCTCGTGCGTCGACAGGCCCTTTACGCGCTCCGTGTCCAGGTCGCAGTTGGTGACCAGTGCCCCGTAGAAGGGGATGCAGACCTGGCCGCCGTGGGTGTGGCCCGCGAGGATCAGGGGGTAGCCGTCGGCCGTGAAGGAGTCGAGGGTGCGCAGGTACGGGGCGTGCACGATGCCCATCGAGAAGTCGGCGCCCGCGTCGGGACCGCCCGCCACGCGCGCGTACCGGTCGCGCTTGATGTGCGGGTCGTCCAGGCCCGTGAGGCCGATCTCGTAGCCCTCGACCTTCAGCGCGCCCCGCGTGTTCGTCAGGTTCACCCAGCCCGCGGCGTCGAAGCCGTCGCGCAGGTCCTCCCACGGGTTGTGGATCACGCCGACGGCGGGTGCGTTGCCGTTCAGGCCGTGCTTGCCCTGCGACTTCTCGATCAGATAGCGGACGGGGTTGCGCGGCTTGGGCCCGTAGTAGTCGTTCGAGCCGAAGACGTACGCACCGGGGAACTGCATCAGCGGGCCGAGCGCGTCCAGCGTCTCCGGCACGCCCTCCGGGTCGGAGAGGTTGTCCCCGGTGTTGATCACGAAGTCGGGGCGGAGACCGGCGAGCGAGCGCAGCCAGCGCTGCTTCTTGCGCTGCCCGGACACCATGTGGATGTCCGACACCTGGAGGACTCTGAGCGGTCGCATCCCTGGCGGAAGGACCGGCACCGTGATCCGTCGCAGTCGGAAGGATCGGGCTTCGAAGCCCACCGAGTAGGCCAGACCGGCGGCGGCCGTCGTCGTGATTCCCAGAGGTACTGCGTATCGCGCGCGCATCCACCCATCGTGTCAGACCCGAAGGCCCCGTAAATCAGCGGGCGTCGGGCCGTACGCACCTGCGACAATCACCGCATGACCACGCTCAAGTCGAAGCTTCAGGAAGACCTCACCGCCGCGATCAGGGGGCGTGACGAGCTGCGCTCCTCGACGCTCCGGCTGACCCTCACCGCCATCACGAAGGAGGAGGTCTCGGGCAAGACGGCCCGCGAGCTCTCCGACGACGAGGTGCAGAAGGTGATCGCCCGCGAGGCGAAGAAGCGCCGCGAGGCCGCGGAGGCCTTCGCCAACGGCGGCCGTGCCGAGCAGGCCGAGAAGGAGAAGGCGGAGGGCGAGATCCTCGCCGAGTACCTGCCGAAGCAGCTCTCCGAGGACGAGCTTCAGGCGATCGTCGCCCAGGCCGTCGAGGAGGCCAAGGCCGCCGGCGCCGAGGGGCCGCGCGCCATGGGCCAGGTCATGAAGATCGTGAACCCGAAGGTCGCGGGCCTGGCGGAGGGCGGCCGCGTCGCCGCCGTGGTCAAGAAGCTGCTCGCGGGCTGAGCGCACGCGCGCGTACGTACGCGAATGAGGGCGCCCCCTGACTTCAGGGGGCGCCCTCATCCACGTATCAAGTCCACGTATCAAGCGGGAGCTGGGAACCTACCGGCCCCAGCCGCCGATCCCGCCCCCATTGCCATTGCCGTTCCCGCCGTTGCCGTTGCCGCCGATGACGTCCGGCGGCAGGGAGATGTCCGGCCAGGGATCGCCGCCCCCGCCGCCGTTGTCGCCGCCACCACCATTGCCGCCGCCCGGCTTGTCGTCCTCGTGGGGCTTGTCCTTGTCCTTGTCGCCGTCCGGGATGTGGATGGTGTTGAAGCCCGGCGCGGGCTTGCCCGCGAGCGCCCCGCTCATCGCGTCCCGCCAGATCGGACCCGGGACCTCACCACCGAAGACCTTGTCGTACGGGACTCCGCCGATGGTGATGTCGACCATCTGCCGCTTGTGCTGCGGGTCGCCGACCCAGACCGCGCCCGACATGTTCGGGGTGTAGCCCACGAACCAGGCGGCGTAGCGGTAGTCGGTCGTACCCGTCTTGCCCGCGCTCGGGCGGGAGCCGAGGCCGGCCTGCTGGCCGGTTCCGTCCTCGACCACGCCCTTCAGGAGGGTGTTGATCGTGTCGGCCGTCTTCTCCGACATCGCGCGCGAGCACGTCGACTTCGGCACCGGCAGCGTCTTGCCGCCCGGTGCGGAGATCGACTCGATCGCGACGGGCGTGCAGTGTTCGCCGCGCGCGGCGAACGTGGCGTACGCGCCCGCCATCGTCAGCGGCGACATCTCCTGGGTGCCGAGCGCGATCGACGGCGCCTGGTCCAACTTGTTGCCGTCGGCCCGCTCGACGCCCATCTTCTTGGCCATCTTCGTCACCGGGCAGATGCCGATGTCGCCGATCATCTCCACGTAGTAGGTGTTGACCGACTTCGCGGTCGCTTCCTTCATGGCGTACGGGCCGACCTCGGACTCGTTCTCGTTGGTCAGCTTCGCGCCGCCCGAGTTCAGCCACTTCTTGCCGTCACACGCCGCGACGCTGCTGGGGTACGGCATCTCGTACGGAGCTCCGTAGCTCTTCGTAGGAGGCATTCCGCCCTCCAGGGCGGCCGCGGCCACGATCGGCTTGAACGTCGATCCCGGCTGGTAGCCCGCGCCGCCGCCCATGGCGTCGTCCACGGACAGGTTGATCGTGGTCTCGTCCTTCTTGAAGCCGTAGGGCCGCGACTGGCCCATGCCCAGGATCTTGCCGGTGCCCGGCTCGACGATGGTGGCCGCCGTGGCCACGTCGTCGCTCTGGTTGACGTGATCCTTTATCGAGGCCTGCACGGACTGCTGCGCCTGCGGGTCGAGGGTGGTCTTGATCTGCAGACCGCCTTGGTTCCAGACCTTGGCCCGGGCTTCCTTGGTCTTGCCGAAGACGGGGTCGGAGAGGAAGACCTCGCGTACGTAGTCACAGAAGAACCCGGCGCCGCTGACCGCCGTGATGCAGCCGTTCTTGGGCTTGCTCACCTTCAGGCCGAGCGGCTTCTCCTTCGCCGCCGCGGCCTCCGCCTGCGTGATGTCGTGCGTCTCCGCCATCCGCTGCAGCACTACGTTGCGGCGCTTGGTGGCTTCCTCGGTGTCGTTGACCGGGTCGTACCTGCTGGGGGACTGCACGATGCCGGCGAGCAGCGCGGCCTCCTGGACCTGCAGCTCCTTGGCGGACTTGGAGAAGTAGCGCTGGGCCGCGGCCTCGACTCCGTAGGCCTGCTGTCCGAAGTAGGTGATGTTCAGGTAGTTGCTGAGGATGCGCTTCTTGCCCAGCTTGTCCTCGACCTGGATCGCGTACTTCAGCTCGCGGATCTTGCGCCCGAGGGTCTGCTGGGTGGCCTCGGCGACCTTCGTCGGGTCGTCGCCCGCCTCCTCGACGAAGACGTTCTTCACGTACTGCTGGGTGAGCGTGGACGCGCCCTGGGAGACGCCGCCGCTCTGTGCGTTCTGGTTCAGGGCGCGCAGGATGCCCTTCGCGTCGATCGCGCCGTGTTCGTAGAAGCGCGAGTCCTCGATCGCGACGATCGCCTTCTGCATGTAGGGCGAGATCTTCTTGAGCGGCACCACGGTGCGGTCACGTGAGTAGACCGTGGCGATGGAGCCGCCCTTGTTGTCCAGGATCGTGGTGCGCTGACTCAGCGGCGGCTGCTCCATGTTGGATGGGATGTCGTCGAACCCCTCCACCGAGCCCTTCGCCGCGAGGCCGAGCGCGCCGGCCGCGGGCAGGGCGATGCCTGCCAGCACGGCTCCCGCGAGCACGCTGACACCTAGGAACTTCGCGGCCTGCTGAGTTGGTGACAGACCACCGCCCGAGCGCTTCTTTCCCATGGGGGCAGCCTACGTTCTGATTCGCCGGACACGCCTCAATGCCTTGGCCTAAGCTGCTCTCAACTGTCACAGCAGTGCGGTTTGGCAACAACCCCTTCGTCGGCCCCGAATCCCGAACGGGGACTCCCTCAGCTCTCTCAGGGCTAGGGAAAGTGTGTCCGAATTCGCCTCATGCGGCATTCGATGCCCGTTGTGACTCAGCTGAAGTGCCCGCATTTGCCGGGTTCATCACGCATGTCGCCAGCTCACTCCGTCGGGTGATCTGCCGCTTACGCATAGTCCGTTCGGGCCATTCAAGATTGGGCCCGAAGGGGGTGTTGCGCTGTGCCCAACCTCCGTAACGTCCTCAACTGGCGGCGGTGAATATGCCGCTGCCGCCGTGGGGGAGCCTCGATTCGGGAGAGGACGGCGCCGGTATGGGCTGGGTAACCGACTGGAGTGCGCAGGCGGCCTGCCGCACTACCGATCCAGATGAACTGTTCGTTCAAGGAGCAGCGCAGAACAGGGCCAAGGCGGTGTGCACCGGCTGCCCGGTGCGCACGGAGTGCCTGGCCGATGCGCTGGACAACCGCGTCGAGTTCGGCGTGTGGGGTGGCATGACTGAGCGGGAGCGCCGCGCACTGCTGCGCAGGCGTCCCACAGTCACCTCGTGGCGCCGTCTGCTGGAGACGGCGCGCTCCGAGTACGAGCGTGGCGCGGGCCTGCTGCCCGTGGACTTGGAGGACGACGAGACGTACGAGAGCTACGCGGCAGTGGGTTAGCGCCCGTCCGCCGCGTGGCGGTGGGGAACGGCCCTCTACGGAGAGCCCCCACCGGCCGCGTGGCTGTGGGTCAGTCCGCTGTTCAGGCAGCTCCGGCCGGATCACCATCAGTACCGGCCGCGAGCCGGTCCCCGATGGCCCGAAGGCCTGCCAGGTCGTGCACATCGCCCGGCAGCGCCGTCACTTCGGCCATGGCCACCTCGGGGTGAAGCGCGGTGAAGCGGTCGCGCGTGCGCTGTTCGCGCGAGAGCAGCTGCATGCGTTCCGCGTGCAGTCGCAGCAGGCCTGCGGTCAGCTGTGCCACGGGCGGTTGCGTGTCATGGAGTTCAGAAGGTGCTTCGGGCGCTTCTGGTGCTTCAGGAGGTGCTGGGGTCTCGGAACTGCCGGGGGCCTCGGGGGAGTTGCCGGGAGCCTCGTGGGAAGCCTCGCTGGAGTTACGCAGTCCAACCTTCCCGTCCTCCTGATCCACAATGCGGCTCTCATCAAGATTTTCCGCGGCGGCAAGTGCCCGCTCGGCCGAGAGCTGAGCGGCGCCGCTGCGGTGCACCCGGTTCAGCACGAGACCGGCCAGCGGCATGTCGTCGGCGGCAAGGCGCTCCACGAAGTACGCCGCCTCACGCAGCGCGTCCCGCTCCGGCGAAGCCACCACGAGGAACGCCGTTCCCGGAGCCTGGAGCAGTCGGTACGTGGCGTCCGCGCGGGTGCGGAAGCCGCCGAACATGGTGTCCATGGCGGCCACGAACGTCTGGACGTCACGCAGCAGTTGACCGCCGAGCAGCTTGCCCAGGGCCCCCGTCATCATCGACATCCCGACGTTCAGGAACTTCATCCCGGCCCGGCCGCCCACCTTCGCCGGGGCCATGAGCACCCGGATCAGCTTCCCGTCCAGGAAGGAACCGAGGCGCTTGGGGGCGTCGAGGAAGTCCAGGGCCGAGCGCGAGGGCGGCGTGTCGACGACGATCAGGTCCCACTCGTCGCGGGAGCGCAGCTGCCCCAGCTTCTCCATCGCCATGTACTCCTGCGTGCCCGCGAAGCCCGCCGAAAGCGACTGGTAGAAGGGGTTGCCGAGGATCGCGCTCGCCCGCTCCTTGTCCGCGTGCGCCTCGACGATCTCGTCGAAGGTGCGCTTCATGTCGAGCATCATGGCGTGCAGTTCGCCGTCGCCGTCGACCGCCTTGACCCGGCGCGGGACGTTGTCGAGCGAGTCGATGCCCATGGACTGGGCGAGCCGGCGCGCCGGGTCGATGGTCAGGACGACGACCTTGCGGCCCCGTTCGGCGGCGCGCAGGCCGAGCGCGGCCGCCGTGGTCGTCTTGCCGACGCCTCCGGAGCCGCAGCACACCACGATGCGGGTCTTCGGGTCGTCGAGCAGGGCGTCCACGTCGAGCGTGCGGGCCGGGTCCAGGGGGCGTGCCGTGTCCGGGTCTCGTGCCGGGTCCGAGGTCATGCGATCCCTTGCTTCCGCAGTTCCGTGGCGAGTTCGTAGAGCCCCGCCAGGTCCATTCCCCCGGCCAGCAGCGGGAGTTCGTGCAGCGGCAGGCCGAGGTCGCCCAGAACGGCCCGCTGGGAGCCCTCCAGGGCGTACCGCTCGGCGTACTCGGAGGCCTGCTCCAGGAGCGGGTCGACCAGGCGCTCGGCGACACCTCCGCGGCGGGCTCCGCCGAGTCCGGCGGCGGACAGGGACTTGGCGATGGCGGTACGGGGGGTCTGGCCGAGCCCGAGCTCAAGGGCGGACTCGTCGAGCAGCGTGGGCCGCACCATGTTCACCATGACGCGCCCCACGGGGAGCTTCGCGGCGCGCAGCTCGGCGATCCCGTCGGCGGTCTCCTGGACGGGCATCTCTTCGAGGAGCGTCACCAAGTGGACGGCTGTCTCCGGAGACTTGAGGACGCGCATCACGGCCTGCGCCTGATTGTGTATCGGGCCGATCTTGGCGAGCCCTGCCACCTCGTCGTTCACGTTCAGGAAGCGCGTGATGCGGCCGGTGGGCGGCGCGTCCATCACCACGCAGTCGTACGCGTACCGCCCGCTCTTCTCCTTGCGGCGTACGGCTTCGCAGGCCTTGCCGGTCAGCAGGACGTCCCGCAGGCCCGGCGCGACGGTGGTGGCGAAGTCGATGGCGCCGAGTTTCTTGAGCGCGCGCCCGGCACCCCCCAGCTTGTAGAACATCTGGAGGTAGTCGAGCAGCGCGAGTTCGGGGTCGATGGCGAGGGCGTACACCTCCCCGCCCCCGGGAGCGACGGCGATCTTCCGCTCCTCATACGGCAGCGCTTCGGTCTCGAAGAGCTGCGCGATGCCCTGTCTGCCCTCGACCTCGACGAGGAGGGTGCGCTTGCCCTCCGTCGCGAGGGCGAGCGCGAGTGCGGCGGCCACCGTGGTCTTGCCGGTACCGCCCTTGCCGCTGACGACCTGGAGCCTGCTCACACTTCCGAGCCTAACCAGTCGACGTCCGGGCTAAGCAGGAGGCCACCGTGAGCAGCACCTCACAACGGCTACAGTCGGCCATATGACCAAGTGGGAATACGCAACCGTGCCGCTGCTCGTCCATGCCACGAAGCAGATTCTGGACACCTGGGGCGAGGACGGCTGGGAGCTCGTCCAGGTCGTGCCCGGGCCGAACAACCCTGAGCAGCTCGTGGCCTACCTGAAGCGGGAGAAGCAGGCATGAGCGGCAACGTCGAGGCGAAGCTGGCCGAGCTGGGCATGACCCTGCCCGAGGTCGTGCCGCCGCTCGCCGCCTACCAGCCGGCGGTTCAGTCCGGTGTGTACGTCTACACCTCGGGCCAGCTCCCGATGGTGGAGGGCAAGCTTCCGGTGACCGGCAAGGTCGGCGCGGAGGTGACGCCCGAGGAGGCCAAGGAACTGGCCCGTACGTGCGCGCTGAACGCCCTGGCCGCGGTGAAGTCCATCGCCGGTGACCTGGACCGCGTCGCGCGCGTCGTGAAGGTCGTCGGCTTCGTGGCATCGGCCCCGGACTTCACGGGCCAGCCCGCGGTGATCAACGGCACGAGCGAGCTGCTCGGCGAGGTGCTCGGCGACAAGGGCGTGCACGCCCGCAGCGCGGTCGGCGTCGCGGTCCTGCCGCTGGACGCGCCGGTCGAGGTCGAGATCCAGGTGGAACTGACCGAGGCGTAGTCGAGATCCGGGTGGAGCCCGGCGAGTGGGACTCGGCGAGTGAGGCTCGGCGAGGCGTAATCGCTGCCTTGTCGGCCCTATCGGCTGCCTCCTGGCACCCGATAGTTGCCTCTCGAACATCAGCTCACTAGGGGATAGCCTCCGCCCATGGCGAATGGGCAGTGGTACCCCCCGGAGTGGCCCGACCGTATCCGTGCGCTGAGCAGCGGCGAACTGACGCCGGCGACTCCGCGCCGGGCGGCCACGGTCATGCTCCTTCGGGACTCCGTGGCGGGCCCCGCCGTACACATGCTGCGCAGACGCGCCTCCATGGCTTTCGCCGGAGGCGCGTACGCGTATCCGGGCGGCGGCGTGGACCCGCGCGACGACGACCACCTCGTGCGCTGGGCGGGCCCCTCCCTCGCGACGTGGGCGGCGCGCCTCGGCGTGGACGAGCCGGGCGCCCAGGCGATCGTGTGCGCCGCCGTCCGCGAGACGTACGAGGAAGCGGGCGTGCTGCTCGCGGGGCCGACCCCGTCGAGCGTCGTGGGCGACACCACGGGCGACGACTGGGAGGCGGACCGCGAGGCGCTGGTGGCCCGCGACTTCTCCTTCGCCCAGTTCCTTGACCGTCGGGGGCTGGTCCTCCGTAGTGACCTCCTTGCCGCATGGGCGCGCTGGATCACTCCGGAGTTCGAGCCGAAGCGCTACGACACGTTCTTCTTCGTGGCGGCCCTCCCGGAGGGGCAGCGCACCCGCAACGCCTCCACGGAGGCCGACCGCACGGTGTGGATCGCTCCGGGGGAGGCCACGGCGGGGTACGACAAGGGTGACCTCCTGATGATGCCGCCCACCATCGCGACCCTGCGCCAACTGAGCTCCTACGGGTCGGCCGCGGACGCCCTGGCGGCGGCCCCGGAGCGCGATCTCACCCCCGTCCTGGCCCAAGCGCGCTTCGAATACGGCGAGTTGGTTCTGTCCTGGCCGGGCCACGACGAGTTCACCAAGCACATCCCCACGGGGGGTTCCGGATGACCACGGGGGGTTCCGCATGACCACGGCGACGCCTGCCACCACCACGTCTACGCCTGCCACCACGGCCACGAACCGGACGGGAGCCATCCCCGCATGACCGAAGCCGCCGCCCTTCCCGGCCAGCCCCGGGGCGGGGTCCTCAGCGGTCCCGCCACCGCCCGCGCGGTCAACGTGCTTGCCCCCAACGCGTCCGCGATGACGCTGGACGGGACCAACACGTGGATCGTGTCCGAGCCGGACTCCGGGCTCGCGGTCGTCATCGACCCGGGGCCCCTGGACGACGTACACCTCCAGCACGTCATCGCCACGGCAGAGAAGGCCGGGCAGCGGGTCGCCCTCACCCTCCTCACCCACGGCCACCCCGACCACGCGGAGGGCGCCGCACGCTTCGCCGAGCTGACCGGCACCAAGGTGCGGGCCCTGGACCCCGCGTTGCGCCTGGGCGACGAGGGCCTGGACGCGGGTGACGTGATCACGACGGGCGGCCTGGAGCTTCGCGTGGTCCCGACGCCGGGCCACACCGCGGATTCCCTGTGCTTCCATCTCCCGGCCGATCAGGCCGTCCTGACGGGGGATACGGTCCTGGGCCGCGGTACGACGGTCGTGGCGCACCCTGACGGCCGCCTGGGGGACTATCTGGACTCCCTGCGGCGTCTGCGGTCCCTGACGGTCGACGACGGCGTGCACACGGTCCTGCCGGGCCACGGCCCGGTCCTGGAAGACGCCCAGGGCGCCGTCGAGTTCTACCTCGCCCACCGCGCGAACCGCCTGGCCCAGGTCGAGACGGCGGTCGAGAACGGCCACGCGGCGCCGTCGGACGTGGTCGCCCACGTCTACGCGGACGTGGACCGCTCCTTGTGGCCGGCGGCGGAACTGTCGGTGCGGGCACAACTGGACTACTTGCGCGAGCACGGCCTGATCTAGCGATCCGGATTGATCCGGCTGATCCAGCCCTAGTCGGGCCGGGGCGCCTTCGTGCCGTGGACGGCCGTGTACTCGGCGGCCAGCCACGGCCCGAGGTCCTCGGTGTACGCGGCGAGGACCGCCGGATCGGCAACGGGCTCGTACGAGACGAGGACGGCATCCCGGATCTGGGCGGCGCGTTCCGGGTGGTCCGGGTAGTACCGCCCGAATACCTCGGCCATGGTGGCGAGATCGCTGGTCCAGCCGTTCCACCGGGGCATCACGAGCGTGAAGGCGGTACGCACGAGGTGCCGCGCGATGACGCGGCTGAGCGTGCGGCGCTCGTCGTCGGTGGCCGCCGCGGCGATGCGCGTGCGCCAACGCGGCAGGAAGAGGGCGAGGTCTCCGTTGGTCTCACGGGCGAGGAGGCTGTCGGGCCGGTAGCGCGGCAGATACTCGGCGAGATCCTCGCCGAGCAGCGGCGTACAGAGGCAGGCGACGAACCACCCCAGGTCGTACGTCTCCAGCTCGCTCAGCACCCGGTCTCGGCTCACCAGCAGGGTGCCGACCCCGTCGATCTGCGGGAACTCCTTGTCGAGCGCGACGCCGAGCGCGTCGGCGTCGGCCCGGTCGTCGTCCCCCGGCTCCGCGCGCAGGACAAGCAGCAGATCGAGGTCGGAGCGGCCGGGGCGTGCGGTGCCGCGCGGGACGGAGCCGTAGAGGTACGCGCTGATGAGGCGCGCCCCGAAGACTTCAAGGACGCGGTCGCGCACGGCGGCGACGAGGCCTCGGAACTCCCTCTGCACAAGGCCGAGGGCCCCTTCCCGCTCGATGAACCCCAGAGAATCGACCCCACGCTCACCCATGCCCCCACTGTGCAACGAGAACCCACGGGGCCCGGCTCCCGACCGCGGGGCAATCGGGTGGGGGGGCGGGAAGGCCTGTGCGGAAGCACGGAGGGGGCGGGGTCCAGCCGCAACGCGGATGGGGCCCAGCCTCAACGCGGATGGGGCCCAGCCTCAACGCGGATGGGGCCCAGCCTCAACGCGGATGGGGCCCAGCCTCAAAGAGGCGGGACCCCATCCGCGTACGAAACAGCGTCAGCGAAATCGCGTCAGCGAGAGCGCTTGGCCAGCCGCTCCACGTCCAGCAAGATCACCGCGCGCGCCTCGAGCCGGAGCCAGCCGCGCCCGGCGAAGTCCGCCAGAGCCTTGTTGACCGTCTCGCGGGAGGCGCCGACCAACTGGGCCAGCTCTTCCTGCGTGAGGTCGTGCACGACGTGGATGCCCTCTTCGGACTGCACACCGAAGCGGCGCGACAGGTCGAGAAGGGCGCGGGCCACACGCCCGGGCACGTCGGAGAAGACCAGATCGGACATCTGGTCGTTGGTCTTGCGCAGGCGCCGGGCGACGGCACGCAGCAGCGCCGCGGCCACCTCGGGCCGTGCGTTGAGCCACGGCTGAAGGTCGCCGTGGCCGAGGCCGAGCAGCTTGACCTCGGTGAGCGCGGAGGCGGTTGCCGTACGCGGGCCCGGGTCGAACAGCGAGAGCTCACCGATGAGCTCGCCGGGGCCGAGCACCGCGAGCATGTTCTCGCGGCCGTCGGGTGAGGTGCGGTGAAGCTTCACCTTGCCCTCGGTGACCACATAAAGGCGGTCTCCGGGGTCGCCCTCATGGAAAAGCGCATCCCCGCGCGCGAGCGTCACCTCACTCATGGAGGCGCGGAGCTCCGCGGCCTGCTCGTCATCGAGCGCCGCGAAGAGCGGGGCGCGCCGCAGAACGTCGTCCACGAGTTCTCTCCTTGTCGACCTGCATCAGGGGACCGTGCTCCCCATTTTGCCGGACGGTCCAAACAGTGTGATCAGTCACAAGTCTGCCGCACTGGCGTCGCATGCTGTGCGGGAGGGGGCCAATTGGGGGCCGATCCATGGGGTCCAGGGCGGATGTCAGTGTCGGGCTCTAGGCTGGCCGGGTGTCCAAAAAGCCGGTGAGAGCACAGGCCAAGGGTGCTGCGAAGGTAATCGCCCGCCCCGATTCCGCTGTGGGCGAACAGACTTCCACTGAGCCAGAGAATGCGACAAAAGGGGCAAGCGTGCCACCGGTGAAGAACCCTTCGGGGAAGAAACAGGCCACCGCGGGCGCGGCGAAATCGACCCCGGCCAAGAAGGCCGCCCCAGCCACGAAAGCCCCGGCCACGAAGGTCACCCCAGCCAAGGCCAAGGCCAAGGCCAAGCCCGAGTCCCGCACCGCCCTCGTCCGGCGGGCCCGCCGTATCAACCGTGAGCTCGCGGAGGTGTACTCGTACGCCCACCCCGAGTTGGACTTCGAGAACCCCTTCGAGCTGCTCGTCGCCACGGTCCTCTCGGCGCAGACCACCGACCTGCGCGTGAACCAGACGACCCCGCGCCTCTTCGCCGCGTACCCGACCCCGGAGGACCTCGCCGCCGCGAACCCCGAAGAGGTCGAGGAGTTGATCCGGCCGACCGGGTTCTTCCGGGCGAAGACGAAGTCGATCATGGGGCTCGCCACCGCCCTGCGGGACAACCACGGCGGTCAGGTCCCCGGCCGCATAGAAGACCTGGTCAAGCTGCCCGGCGTAGGCCGTAAGACCGCGTTCGTCGTGCTCGGGAACGCCTTCGGAGTCCCCGGGATCACCGTGGACACCCACTTCGGGCGGCTCGTCCGCCGCTGGAAGTGGACCGAGGAGACCGACCCGGTGAAGGTCGAGGCAGTCATCGCCGACCTCTTCCCGAAGAGCGAGTGGACGATGCTCTCGCACCGCGTGATCTTCCACGGCCGCCGGATCTGTCACTCCCGCAAGCCCGCCTGCGGCGCCTGCCCGATCGCCGATCTCTGCCCGGCGTACGGAGAGGGCGAGACCGACCCGGAGAAGGCGAAGAAGCTCCTGAAGTACGAGATGGGCGGCCTGCCGGGCCAGCGCCTCAAGCCCCCGCCGGACTACCCGGGAAAGGCCGCGCCCCCGCTGGGCGCGGCATGAGCGAGGAACCAACCGAGGGTCCGCAGGCGTTGTCCACAGTTGGACGGGGGTGCCGATGACGCACGCGAGCGACACGAGCGAGACAACCGACACGAGCGATACGCACATGAGCGATGGGAACGGCTTCCAGGGACCCGGCCGCACAGGCAGCCCGACAGGTAGAGCGTCAGGCAGCCCGGCAGACAGACCGACAGGCAGCAGCCCCAACGGGCACGTGCGCCTCAGTACCGAAGGCCTCCCCGCCTGGCTGGGTCCCGTCGCCCGCGCCGCCGAGACCGTCCAGCCGACCCAGCTCAGCCGTTTCCTGCCCCCGGAGAGCGGCGCCGGGCGCCAGTCCGCCGTGCTGATCCTCTTCGGAGAGGGCGACCACGGCCCCGAGCTGCTCCTGATGGAGCGTTCCGGGAGCCTGCGCTCACACGCGGGACAGCCGTCCTTCCCCGGCGGCTCCCTCGACCCCGCGGACGGCGACCCGCTGACGGACGGCCCTCTGCGCGCCGCCCTGCGCGAGGCCGAGGAGGAGACCGGTCTCGACCCCCGGGGCGTCCAGCTCTTCGGCGTGCTGCCCAAGCTCTTCATCCCGGTGAGCAACTTCGTGGTGACCCCGGTGCTCGGCTGGTGGCGCTCGCCCACCCCCGTCGGCGTCGTCGATCCGGCCGAGACTGCCCGCGTCTTCACGGTCCCCGTGTCCGATCTCACGGATCCCGGCAACCGCGCGACGACGGTTCATCCGAGCGGCCACCAAGGCCCGGCCTTCCTCGTCGAATCCGCTCTGGTCTGGGGTTTTACGGCCGGAGTGATCGACAGAATCCTGCACTTCGCAGGCTGGGAGCGCCCCTGGGACCGCACCAAGCAGGTGCCGCTCGACTGGCGCGCATGACAAGGTTGCGGGGACGTGGCGACCGCGATGCGAGGCGAGGATTGAATCGGTGAACGTGCTGGACATCCTTCTGGTGGTCGCCGCCGTGTGGTTCGCGGTCGTCGGCTACCGCCAGGGATTCATCGTCGGCATCCTGTCGGTGATCGGTTTCCTGGGCGGCGGACTCGTCGCGGTGTACCTGCTGCCCGTCATCTGGGCCGCCCTCACGGACGACGAGGGAGCGGTGAGCACGACGGCCGCCGTCGTCGCCGTGGTCATCGTGATCGTCTGTGCCTCCATCGGCCAGGCCTTCACCACCCACTTGGGCAACAAGCTCCGCCGGTACATCACTTGGCAGCCCGCGCGCGCCCTGGACGCCACGGGCGGCGCGCTGGTCAACGTGGTGGCGATGCTTCTCGTCGCCTGGCTGATCGGCTCCGCCCTCGCGGGTACGACGCTGCCGACGGTCGGCAAGGAAGTACGCAACTCCAAGATCCTGCTCGGCGTTTCGCGCACGCTGCCCAATCAGGCCGACACCTGGTTCGCGGACTTCTCCTCGGTCCTCGCGCGCAACGGCTTCCCGCAGGTCTTCAGCCCGTTCTCGAACGAGCCCATCACCGAGGTCCAGGCCCCCGACCCCAAGCTCGCCAAGAGCCCGGTCGCCACGAAGGCCAAGCGCTCCATCGTGAAGGTGCAGGGCGAGGCCCGCAGCTGCGGCAAGGTCCTTGAAGGCACCGGCTTCGTCTTCTCCGAACGCCGCGTGATGACGAACGCCCATGTGGTCGGCGGCGTGGACGAGCCGACGGTCCAGATAGGCGGTGACGGCCGGACGTACGACGCGAAGGTCGTGCTCTACGACTGGGAGCGCGACATCGCCGTACTCGACGTGCCGACCCTCCAGGCGCCCCCGTTGCAGTTCACGTCCAAGGACGCGGCCAGCGGTGACAACGCGATCGTCGCCGGCTTCCCGGAGAACGGTCCGTACGACGTCCGCCCCGCGCGCGTACGCGGGCGCATCACGGCCAACGGCCCGGACATCTACCACCGGGGCACCGTGCGCCGCGATGTGTACTCGCTCTACGCGACCGTCCGCCAGGGCAACTCCGGTGGCCCGCTGCTCACGTCGGACGGCAAGGTCTACGGCGTGGTCTTCGCGAAGTCACTGGACGACCCGGACACCGGCTACGCACTCACCGCCGACGAGGTCCGCGAGGACATCGAGGCAGGCCGCACCGCCAACCAAGAGGTCGACAGCGAGGGCTGCGCGCTGTAGCCGGGCGCAGTCGGGGGAGCGGGCGGATCAGTCGCGCGTATGCCTCAGCCGCGCCGAGACCCAGCGGGCCCTGCGGCGCAGGATGTGGGGAATGCCGATGCCTTGAGCGGGGCCTTCATGGCCCGGATCGTGCGGACCGCCCCTCTCACGGCTGTTCAGCGCTGTGGCCGAGCGGCGGTTGCGTGCTGCGTCACTGTAGTCGTGCGTCCAGCCCATACCCCGACGTGTGCCCGTGCCCCAAGGTCGGTAATCGCGCCCACGGGCCCCAATTGGCCTATGCGGGAGGCAATTGGCCGTTCGAAGAACAAGCGTTCCCATGACCTCGGTTCAGGGCCTGTTCAGGCCCCGCGCGGCCTACCGGTCCGGCTCGGGATCCTTCAGCCAGTTCACCAGCTCGGTCGAGAAAGCGACAGGGTCTTCCTCGTGCGGGAAGTGCCCGAGACCGTCGAACAGCCGCCACCGGTAAGGCGCTTCGACGTACTCGCCCGAGCCGGCCGCGCTGCGCGTCCGCATCACCGGGTCCAGGGAGCCGTGCAGATGCAGCGTAGGAACGCGCACAGGGCGCTTCATGCGCCGGTTGAACTGGATGCCGTCGGGACGGGCCATCGACCGCACCATCCAGCGGTACGGCTCGATCGAGCAGTGCGCCGTCGACGGGATCGTCATGGCACGGCGATACGTCTCCACCGACTCGTCGTCCGGGAGCCGCGGCCCCGACCAGTCCCGCACCAGACGCCCCACCAGAGCGGCGTCGTCAGCGATGAGTTGACGCTCCGGCAGCCACGGCCGCTGGAAGCCCCACACGTACGAACCCGCGGCGGTCTGCTTGCGGTCCGACAGCATCGCCGAGCGCCAGCGCCGCGGATGCGGCATCGAGGAGACGGCGAGGCGGCGCACCAGCTTGGGCCGCATCACGGCCGCCGTCCACGCGAGGTACCCGCCCAGGTCGTGCCCGACGAGCGCGGCGTCCGGCTCCCCGAGCGACCGCACGACGCCCGTGATGTCGAGCGCGAGGTTCGCCGGGTCGTAACCGCGCGGCGTACGGTCGCTGCCGCCCACGCCCCGCAGGTCCATCGCGACCGCGCGGAAGCCCGCGTCGGCGAGCGCCACCATCTGGTGCCGCCAGGTCCACCAGAACTGCGGAAAGCCGTGCAGGAGCAGCACGAGCGGACCGTCGCCCATCTCGGCGATGTGGAAGCGCGCGCCGTTGGCGGCGACGTCCCGGTGGGTCCAGGGACCTTCGATGCGTACGAGCGACGCCGGTTGGGCCGACTGGGGGACAGGCTGGGCAGGGTCCGTCATGAAGACGAGCGTGCCACAGCCGAAGCCTTCTCACCGCCACGGTCGACGGTGGCCCCCATGGGGGGCAGCGCGTCCAGGGGGCTCACCGCGCGGGGGTGCGGCTTGACGTTCTGCAGTACGGCGGCCGTCTCCTTGGCCGAAGCGGCGGCCTTCTGCGGACCCTTGCCCTTCTTGGCCTTCTTCGCGAAGACGACGCCGATCAGCGCGAGGACCCCGGCGACCAGCACGTTCGCCGCGAAGGAGAGCACGAAGCAGATCGCAAGGTTCCAGTTGCTCCAGGTGTGGATGCCGTAGGCCAGGGCGAAGCTCAGCATCGGCAGCGAGAAGATCAGCACCGCCCCCGCCGCGGCGAACGCGCCACCGCCGATCGCGCCCCGCTTGACGTCCTGCCGCAGCTGGGCCTTGGCCAGCGCGATCTCGTCGTGCACCAGCGCCGACATCTCGCTGGTAGCCGTGGAGACCAGCTGGCCGATGCTGCGTTCGGTGCCGACGGGCCCGTCGGGTGCGCTCATCGCTTCTCCCCTTCTCCGTAAGCCTGCCTAAGCGTGCTCACATACGTCTGTCCGGATACGACCGCTCAGCTCGGTCTGTGCAGTCAAGTCTGCTCAGATCATGCCGGACCGTCGTCATCGGCGCGTGCCCCGGCCGACACTTCGGCAAGCCTGCGGTGCTCGGCTGCTTTCTTTTCATAGATCGCGGCCATCCGCAGGTGGTACTCCGGCTTGTCCTGTTCGTACACGTCCGGGATGCCGTCGAGGTCGTCGTCGCGCTCCTCGTCGTCGTACAGCGCGCGGTAGCGGGCGTTGCGCATCTTGAGCAGGATCCCCGAGAGGACGGCCGCGATGAGAGAGCCCATCAGGACGGCTGCCTTGATCTCGCCGGTGAGCAGCGGGTCCTCGGTGAAGGCGAGTTCACCGATCAGGAGCGAGACGGTGAAGCCGATGCCGGCGAGCGAGGCGACCGCGAACACGTCCGGCCAGGCGAGTTCGTCGTTGAGCTCGGCCTTGGTGAACCGGGCCGCGAGCCAGGTGCCGCCGAAGATGCCGACCGCCTTGCCGACCACGAGACCGAGCACGACTCCGAGCGTCTCCGGCTTGCTGAATACGTCCCCGAGCGCGCCGCCCGACACCGCGACACCGGCGCTGAACAGCGCGAACAGCGGCACAGCGAGGCCCGCGGAGAGGGGCCGCACCAGGTGCTCGATGTGCTCGCCCGGCGAGTGCTCCTCGTCCTCGCGGCGGGTGCAGCGCAGCATCAGGCCCATCGCGACACCGGCGATCGTGGCGTGGATGCCGCTGTTGTACATCAGGCCCCAGATGGCCAGGGCGAGCGGAACGTAGATGTACCAGCCGCGTACCCCCTTGCGGAGCAGCAGCCAGAAGACCGCGAGGCCGAGGACCGCGCCGCCGAGCGCCGCGAAGTTCAGGTCGCTGGTGAAGAAGACCGCGATGATCAGGATCGCGAAGAGGTCGTCGACGACGGCGAGGGTGAGCAGGAAGGCGCGCAGCGCGGACGGCAGCGAGGTGCCGATGACCGCGAGGACGGCGAGCGCGAAGGCGATGTCCGTGGCGGTCGGCACCGCCCAGCCGTCCATGGAGCCGCCGCCGACGGTGTTGACCAGGACGTACACGAGAGCGGGCGCCGCCATGCCGCAGAGCGCCGCGACGACGGGCAGCGCGGCCGCCTTCGGGTCGCGCAGATCGCCCGCGACGAGTTCACGCTTGAGTTCGATGCCGGCGACGAAGAAGAAGACGGCGAGCAGTCCGTCGGCCGCCCAGTGCTGGATGGAGAGGTCGAGGCCGAGGGAGCTGGGCCCCAGGTGGAAGCCGCTCACGGATTCGTACGACCCACTGGCGGTGTTCGCCCAGATCAGGGCGGAGACGGCGGCGACGAGGAGGAGGACACCACCGACGGTCTCGGCACGCAGCGCGTTCGCGACGAAGTTCCGCTCGGGCAGCGAGAGCCGTCCGAGAACCTTGCGGTTGTTGCTGGGTGCGGGCGCGGCCACGGGGGTCGACCTCCGGTCGGTAGGCAGGACAAATCACTTGCCGACCAGACTTCCCGGCGCACCTAGGTACTTCGTGTCGTGTTGTTCTTGTCGCGATGTTGACGCGATCCTTAGCGTACCTAACGTGCAACCGGACCTATCCGGCGATCGTCACTTTATGCGCAAAAGGGGCACCCGTAATGCGCAAGAGGGGCAACCGGCGCGGTGCCGGATGCCCCTCTGTGACTCAGGTCTGACTAGTCCTCGCTCGCCGCGGCCGGCAGCTTGGTCTGGATCAGATCCATCACGGAGGAGTCCGTGAGCGTGGTGACGTCACCCAGCTCGCGGTTCTCGGCGACGTCCCTGAGGAGTCGGCGCATGATCTTCCCGGACCGCGTCTTCGGCAGCTCGGCGACGGGCAGGATCCGCTTCGGCTTGGCGATCGGGCCAAGGGTCGTGCCCACGTGGTTGCGCAGGTCCGCCACGAGCCCCTCGTCGTCGGCGTTCGCCGTGCCCCGCAGGATCACGAACGCGACGATGGCCTGCCCGGTGGTCTCGTCCGCCGCGCCCACGACCGCGGCCTCGGCGACCGAGGGGTGCGAGACGAGCGCCGACTCGACCTCGGTGGTGGAGATGTTGTGCCCCGACACGAGCATCACGTCGTCCACGCGCCCGAGGAGCCAGATGTCGCCGTCCTCGTCCTTCTTGGCGCCGTCACCGGCGAAGTACTTGCCCTCGAAGCGCGACCAGTACGTGTCGAGGAAGCGCTGGTCGTCGCCCCAGATGGTCCGCAGCATCGAGGGCCACGGCTCGGTCAGGACGAGGTAGCCGCCACCGCCGTCCGGCACTTCGCGCGCCTCGTCGTCGACGACGGTCGCGGCAATCCCGGGGAGCGCGCGCTGGGCGCTTCCCGGCTTGGTCTCGGTCACGCCCGGCAGCGGCGAGATCATCATCGCGCCGGTCTCGGTCTGCCACCAGGTGTCCACGATGGGGCACTTGTCGGCGCCGATGTTCTTCCGGTACCACATCCAGGCCTCGGGGTTGATCGGCTCACCGACCGACCCGAGGACCCGCAGGCTGGAGAGGTCGAACTTCGCGGGGATGTCGTCGCCCCACTTCATGAACGTACGAATGGCCGTCGGCGCCGTGTAGAGGATGGTCACGCCGTACTTCTGGACGATCTCCCAGAAGCGCCCCTGGTGCGGGGTGTCGGGCGTGCCCTCGTACATGACCTGCGTCGCGCCGTTCGCCAGCGGGCCGTACGTGATGTACGAGTGCCCGGTGACCCAGCCGATGTCGGCCGTGCACCAGTAGACGTCGGTCTCCGGCTTGAGGTCGAAGACGGCGTGGTGCGTGTACGCGGCCTGCGTGAGATAGCCGCCGGACGTGTGCAGGATGCCCTTCGGCTTACCTGTCGTACCCGACGTGTAGAGGATGAAGAGCGGGTTCTCCGCGTCGAAGGCCTCCGGCGTGTGCTCGGCGGACTGACGCCCGGTCAGCTCGTGCCACCACACGTCGCGGCCCTCGGTCCACGCCACGTCCTGGCCGGTGCGGCGCACGACGAGTACGTGCTCCACGGAGCTTCCCTCGCGGGACACGGCGTCGTCGACCGCGGGCTTCAGGGCGGCGGGCTTGCCCCTGCGGTAGCCGCCGTCGGAGGTGATGACGACCTTCGCGTCGGCGTCCTTCACGCGCGTGGCGATGGCGTCGGCGGAGAAGCCGCCGAAAACCACTGAGTGCGCGGCGCCGATGCGGGCACAGGCCAGCATCGACACGACGGCCTCGGGGATCATCGGCAGATAGACGGCGACACGGTCGCCCTGTCGGACTCCCAGCTCGGTCAGCGCGTTGGCGGCCCTGCTGACCTCGTCCTTGAGCTCGGCATAGGTGATGGCCCGGCTGTCGCCGGGCTCACCCTCGAAGTGAATCGCCACGCGGTCGCCGTGGCCCGCCTCGACGTGACGGTCGACGCAGTTGTACGCGACGTTGAGCTTCCCGTCGGCGAACCACTTCGCGAACGGCGGGTTCGACCAGTCGAGCGTCTCGGTCGGTTCGGTGGACCAGGTCAGCCGGCGGGCCTGCTCGGCCCAGAAGCCGAGCCGGTCAGCCTTGGCCTGTTCATACGCCTCCGCGGTGACGTTGGCGTTGGCCGCCAGGTCGGCCGGCGGCGCGAACCTTCGCTCTTCTTTAAGAAGGTTGGCCAGGCTTTCGTTGCTCACGACATCTCCCATTCCCAGGGTGTCCGTTGTGTCCAAAGCCACAGCTCATCAGACGTATACCCCTGGTGACAAGAGCTTGCCGAAAATTGGTTTAGACCTTTACTCGGCTGGGGGGCTCCTCACGCGGTGATCCTTCGTGCGGTGACGGTGTGACCTGGTCGAACACGTCGTCCGGACTCTCGGTCAGCAGATACGCCTGAGCCTCGCCGACATGGAAGTACATGCCGTGCAGTTCCAGGGCGCCCTCGGCCATGCGCCGCGCCACGGACTCGTGGCCGCGCAGGTGCTCCAACTGCTGGACCACATTGGTCAGGCAGAGCTGCTCGACCGCGTCGGCGGGTGACCGCCCCGCCAGCCGCGCCCATCCCTCCTCCTTGTGTGCCGCCATCCGCTCGAGGCTCGGCGTCCCGTGCCGCAGCCACCGCTTCAGGGGCGTCTGGGCGCCCCCGGGCGGGGTGTTGAGCAGCGCCTGCATCGCCCCGCACCCGGAGTGCCCGCACACGGTGATGGACCGCACCTTCAGTACGTCCACCGCGTACTCGATCGCCGCGGCCACCGAGTCGTCCCCGCTCGCGGCACCCGGAATCGGCACGAGGTTGCCGACATTGCGTACGACGAAGAGGTCGCCGGGGCCGCTCGACGTGATCATCGACGTGACGAGCCGGGAGTCGGCGCAGGTCAGGAAGAGCTGCGAGGGCTGCTGTCCCTCGCGCGCGAGCCGGGCCAGCTCGCCGCGCACATGCGGCGCGGTGTTCCGCTGGAACGCGCTGATTCCGCTTGCCAGTTGATGTCCGCTGGGCCGTGTCTCGCCCTGGGGGGCCTCCTGGGGGCGGTCGCAGTGGTGGTTGCGCCAGGCCGTCCAGGGCCTGCAGCAGGAGTGCGACGAGCTCGCGGGTTCGGCGATGCGCGTCCCCGCGCGCCCGGTCACCTCGACGGTGCCGCCCTGCATGATGTGCGCGTCCTGCCAGCACTGCAGCGCCTCGTACGCCGCGTGGTCCATGAACGAGCCGTCCAACTCGACGATCGTGGCGGCCCGTTGGGGGACGAGATGCAGCGCCCTGCTGAGGCGCGGCACGGCGAGGAAGGTCAACTGCCCGCGTACGCGCACGTGATGGGCCCCGTCCACCTCGGTGTGGGTGATCCGGGTGCGGGCGAGGCGGTGCAGCGCGACGGCCACGGCGACGGCGACACCGAGGGCCACGCCTTCGAGGACGCCGAGGAAGACGACGCCGAGCGTCGTGGTGGCGTACACGAGGATCTCGCGGTGGCGGGTGATGGTCCGGATGTGGTTCAGGCTCACCATCTGGATGCCGACCGCCATGACCAGGGCGGCGAGCGCGGCGAGCGGGATCAGCTCGAGCAGGGGGACCATCAGCAGGGCGGCCACCACTACCCAAACGCCGTGCAGCATCGTGGAGTTCCTGCTGACGGCACCGGCCCGCACATTGGCCACGCTGCGCACCGCGACCCCGGCGACGGGGAGCCCGCCGAGGGCCCCGGACACGGCGTTGGCGGCGCCCTGGCCGAGCAGTTCGCGGTTGAGGTCGGAGCGGCCGCCGTCGGCGCGCGGTTCGCGCCGCCCGGAGACGAGCTTGTCCACGGCGACGGCGCCGAGCAGTGACTGCACGCTGCAGACCAGCGTGACCGTCAGGACGGCGGCGACGAGCCCGAGCGCGGGGCCTTCGGGCAGGCCCGCCAGCGCGTGGCTGCGCCACGACGGCAGATCGACCTTGGCGACGCTCAGCCCGGCGAGCACGGCGACGGCCGTCGCCGCGGCCACGGAGACGAGGGGGGCGGGCACGACACGGACGATCCGGCCCGCACGGCCGGGAATCCGCGGCCAGAGCAGCAGCAGCGCCAGGGTCAGCACGCTGATCGACAGCGCGGCCGGATGCAGATCGGCCAACTGGGCGGGCAGCGCGCGGAGGTTGTCGAGCACGGCGCTCTGGGGGGTGCCGCCGAGCACGATGTGCAGCTGGGCGACGGCGATGGCGACGCCGATGCCGGCCAGCATGCCGTGCACGACGGCGGGGCTGACGGCGAGGGCCGAGCGGGCCACGCGCAGGCAGCCGAGGCCGAGTTGGGCGATTCCGGCGAGAACGGTGATGGCGCAGGTGGTCCGCCAGCCGTACTGGTGGATGAGGTCGGCGGTGACGACCGTGAGGCCTGCGGCCGGGCCGCTGACCTGCAGCGGCGATCCACCGATCCGTCCGGCGACCAGGCCGCCCACGGCGGCGGCGACGAGGCCCGCCTGGAGCGGTGCTCCGGTGGCGAGAGCGATGCCCAGGGACAGCGGCAGGGCGATCAGGAAGACGGCGATCGACGCGGATACGTCGGCGCCCGCGATGCGGAACTTACGGAACTTGCGGAACTTGCCGGGCGGCGGCGCGTGGGGCTCGTGGTCGCGTGATGCGTGGGCCGAGTCGGTGGCATGGGTGGGGACGCAGGCAGACATGGTTTCCCGTCTCCTCCGGGGCGGCGCGGTCGCGGGACAGGGGGTCCTCCGGAGGTATCCGGGGGACGGGTCGCGGCCGTGGGTCACGGCGTTGCAGCGGCGGGATATCTCAACTCTCGGTAAACGAATCGTAATGGAGAGTAAAGGCCGCGGATAGACAAGCAGGGCAAATGGGGCACTAGATCACCCTGAAGGGTGAATAAAGCTATTCGTCGGCTTGTCGGAACCTCTGACTCATGCCTCCGTGCGACGTTGGCGGCGCTGGCGGTCATTTCCGGGCAATTACCACTTAATGCCCTCCGGTGATGACCCCCTGAAGTGCCCGCGGGCTCTCTGCAGCGCCCCCTGCAGAACCGAGCCCGACTCGAAGCCGACTGAAGGAAGAAGGTGGGCGGAAGATGGCCGCCACCCAGAGGATCCAGCGGATCGCCGCGGGCATCACCGCCCTCGTGGCATGCGTCGCCGTAATGGCCGGTTGTTCGAGCGGCGACACCGGCGCCGGGCAAGGCGCGCACGGCGCCAAGAAGGCCTCCCCCGCCCCGGCCCCCAAGAGCGCCGTCCGCATGATCGGTGACGGCTCCACCGCCTTCACCGGCCGACAGCCGCACCTGCCCGAGCCCGCGCGACTGAGACCCGGCCAGAAGCCGCCCCAGTTCGTGGTCTTCTCCTGGGACGGCGCGGGCGAGGACAGCCAGAAGCTCTTCTCGCACTTCCGCAAGGTGGCCAAGCGGAACAACGCCACGATGACGTACTTCCTCAGCGGCGTGTACATGCTCCCCGAGGCGAAGCGGAAGCTCTACGACCCGCCGCAGCACCTGGCCGGCAGCTCGGACATCGGCTTCAACGACCGCAAGGGAATCAAGGACACCGTGGAGCAGCTCCGCGGCGCCTGGCTCGAGGGCAATGAGGTCGGCACCCACTTCAACGGCCACTTCTGCGGCACCAGTGGCGGTGTGGGCCAGTGGTCGGTCGCCGACTGGAAGAGCGAGATCAACCAGGCCAAGTCCTTCGTGAAGGCCTGGAAGACGAACACGGGCATGAAGAAGGCGCAGCCACTGCCCTTCGACTACGACAAGGAACTCATCGGCGCCCGCACGCCCTGCCTCGAAGGCCAGAAGAACTTCACGCGGGCGGCCCGTGAGCTGGGCTTCCGCTACGACACCAGCGGCGTCAACGACCAGATCTGGCCCAAGAAGAAGGAAGGCCTCTGGGACCTGTCGATGCAGCTGGTCCCGGTCCCCGGCCGCAAGTTCGAGACGCTCACCATGGACTACAACTTCATGGTGAACCAGTCGGGCACGACGTCCCAGGGCGACCCGGACAAGCACGAGTACTGGGGTGACCAGATGCGCGACGGCCTGCTCCAGGGCTTCGACCGCGCCTACAAGGGCAACCGCGCCCCGCTGATCATCGGCAACCACTTCGAGTCCTGGAACGGCGGCACCTACATGCGCGCCATCGAGGAGACGATCGAGTCGGTCTGCACCAAGCGCGACGTGCGCTGCGTCTCCTTCCGTCAACTCGCCGACTGGCTCGACGCCCAGGACCCGCAGACCGTGGAGCGCCTCACCAAACTCCCGGTCGGCAAGGCCCCGAAGGAGGGCTGGGCGTCCTTCCTCTCCGCCCAGCCCGCACCGGCCCCGAAGGGTGCCCCCGGCGCCCCGGCGGTCAAGCCGTAGCGACAGCTCGCTCACCTAGGACGAAGTCGGGGTCGACCTGGGCCGCCAGGTCGGCACCCGTTCGTTCGTTGCCCCAGCTCTGCGCGTTCTTCAGGTGGAAGTGGACCATCTGGCGGGTGTAGCGGTCCCAGTCCCTGCGCTCGTACGAGGTGTCCACGGCACCCTGAAGTGCCTGCAGGGAACGGCGGTTGTCGTCCTCAAGGAACTCGAACCGGGGTGGGCGGCCCTTCTCCATGGCGCGCACCCAGTCCGAGTGCCCGACCGTCACCAGGAGGTCGTCGCCCACCTGCTCGCGCAGGAAGTCGATGTCGTCCTGGCCCTGCACCTTGTTGCCGACGACCCTGAGGTCGACGCCGAAGTCCCGTGCGTATTCCTTGTATTGGCGATAGACGGAGACCCCCTTCCGGGTCGGTTCGGCCACCAGGAACGTCATGTCGAAGCGGGTGAACATGCCGGACGCGAAGGAGTCCGAACCCGCGGTCATGTCGACGACCGCGTACTCGTCGCGCCCGTCGACCAGGTGATTCAGGAACAGCTCCACCGCCCCCGTCTTGGAGTGGTAGCAGGCGACACCGAGGTCGGCTTCGGTGAACGGCCCTGTGACCATCAAACGGACGGCTGCGTCGTCGAGTTCCACCGGCCGCGCGCACGCGTCGTAGACGGGGTTGTCCTCGCGCACCCGCAGGATGCGCGAACCCTCGCCGGGCGGCGTCGTCTTGATCATCGTGTCGGCTGAGGCGATCCGTGGATTGGAGCCCCGCAGGTAGTCCTTGATGAGGGGGATGCGCGCGCCCATGGCGGGCAGGGCGGCGGCGTCCGCCTCGTCGAGACCGAGCGCGGGGCCCAGGTGCTGGTTGATGTCGGCGTCCACCGCGATGACCGGTGCTCCGGTGGCGGCGAGGTGTCGGATGAAGAGCGAGGACAGCGTGGTCTTGCCGCTGCCGCCCTTCCCTACGAAAGCGATCTTCATGTTCACCAAGGGTAGCCGGACGATCACCTGCCGTATCGATGCGGCGTGAAGAAGACCACTCCTTCGTGGGGGGAGCGCCGGTGGTGCGTAGGGTCGTACTCATGAGTACGACAGCCGATCCGCTCGCGGCCCTGGGCGCACTGCCCGGCGTCGCCGATTCCGTGGACTCCGTGCGCAAGGCCGTGGACCGGGTCTACGGCCACCGGATCATGCGGCGCCGCAGCAATGAGGTCACCTCCGAGGCGGCGCTGCGCGGCGCCCGCGGCTCGGCGGCACTCTCCGGTGCCGACTGGGCACTCGAAGAGGTGCGCCGACGCAGCGACTTCAGTGGCGACGACGAGGCCCGCACGGTCGGCGCGGCCCTGCGGCTCACCGCGGAGGCAGGCCAACTCCTGTCCATTTGGCGGCAGTCACCGCTCCGGGTCCTCGCGCGCCTCCACCTGGTTGCCGCCGCGGAGAACGACGAGTCGGCGGGGCGGCCGCGTCTGGCGGGCGAGCCGGTCGACGAGCCGCTGGTCGAGCTGGATGTGCCGGACTCCGACGAGGTGGCGGGCCGCCTTGAGGGTCTTTCTCAGCTGATCATCGCGGGCGGCTCCGCGCCGGCCCTCGTGACGGCGGCCGTAGTGCACGGCGAGTTGCTCAGCCTGCGCCCCTTCGGCTCGCACAACGGCCTGGTCGCGCGGGCGGCCGAGCGCATCGTCCTGGTGGGCAGCGGGCTCGACCCGAAGTCCGTCTGTCCGGCCGAGGCGGGGCACGCGGAACAGGGGCGGGCGGCCTACGTGGGGGCGCTCGACGGCTACGCGTCCGGGACGCCGGAGGGAATGGCCGCCTGGATCGCCCACTGCGGGCGCGCGGTCGAGCTTGGGGTCAGGGAGTCGACGGCGGTCTGCGAGGCGATGCAGCGCGGAGCGGCCTGAGGCGTCCCTGAAAGGGGCCTGAACAGGGTTGCGGCGGTACGAGTTCTCGTACCGCCGCTGGCATGTTCACCGTGTTACCAAGCGTCCTCGAAGTTTGCCCATCAGGTCGGGAACATTGCCCGTCACCTGGTGCGGCTGGCCCGTAATCGACGGGTCGACGTCGCGTGGGTGCTCGGTGTTCATGCTTCGGTCCGTGGGGCCTGGTTGCGTTTAAAGGTAATCCTCTCGGATGTCCTTGGTCTCGCGGGCCGTTGACTCCTTTGTACTCCTGTCCTGGGGTAAGCGGAAGTCCTGGCACTACTTCTTTACTTTTAGGTTCAAATAAGGGTGAATCGGGCGCGTGTTGTCCGGCGGTGGCTCACGAACCACACGAGCCCCGCGGTGGCCGCCGCGGCACTCACCGCCGCCACCGCGACCAGGGCGGGCCGGGACGGCTTCTTGCGCCGTTCCTTGAGCCGGACGGGCCGGTGAAAGTCGAGAATCGGCCACCCGCGCGCGAGAGCCTCGCGGCGCAGTGCGCGATCGGGGTTGACCGCGTGCGGATGCCCCACGGACTCCAGCATGGGGAGGTCGGTCGCCGAGTCGCTGTACGCGTGGCACCGGTCGAGGTCGTACCCCTCGGACTGTGCGAGCTCCTTGATCGCGGCCGCCTTGGTGGGGCCGTACGCGTAGTACTCCACCTCGCCGGTGAAGCAGCCGTCGTCGCCGACCACCATCCGGGTCGCCACCACCCGGTCCGCGCCCAGGAGCTCGCCGATCGGCTCGACGACCTCGGCGCCCGAGGTGGAGACGATGACGACGTCCCGTCCCGCGGTGTGGTGCTCCTCGATGAGGGACGCGGCCTCGTCGTAGATGATCGGGTCGATCAGGTCGTGCAGTGTCTCGGCGACGATCTCCTTGACCTGCTGCACGTTCCATCCGCGGCAGAGAGCGGAGAGGTACTCGCGCATCCGCTCCATCTGGTCGTGATCGGCTCCGCCCGCGAGGAAGACGAACTGCGCATATGCAGTTCGGAGTACCGCCCTGCGGTTGATCAGCCCGCCTTGGTAGAACGACTTGCTGAAGGTGAGAGTGCTCGACTTCGCAATGACCGTCTTGTCCAGGTCAAAGAAGGCGGCTGTGCGGGGCAAGGAGTGGTTTTCCACGAGCCCGAGCATAGGCGCCCACCATTCGGCGTAAGGTGAGGCGCGTGGGTTTGCCTGAGAAGGCTCTCGGGTACACCATGGAAGTCACGGATCGTTCGCGACCGTGCTAACCCGGTCTGGCTCCTCCCCCCCCGAGTCGGACCGTGGGGACGACCCCCGCTCTCCCCCCCGGCGGGGGTCGTCGCATGTCCGGATGGGTTTTCCGGGCCTCTTTCGACCCTCATCTGATCGCCTGGCGCCCTACGGTGGCCGTTTCGGCGATCTTTTGCCATGCCCAAGATTCGTCACTGTGCGTAGTCGTTGGGCTGCTCTGCGGAAGTCCCCGGGATGTCACCGGTATGGGTGAAGGGGATATTCACAGCCCTCGTCTTGTCCACAGTTATTGACCAAGATCCACACGATATCCGGCATCGCTGCACGCTGATTCCGCTCGTTCTGCACGCGAAGTTCATGGCCGGATTGCTTTGCCCGGCTCATCGCTGATGTGGAACGCGGCATTCAACGGGCTTGCAGTGAGAGGGGGCTGGGGATCGTGGCTCGAGTGATTACGCGTGACGGGCCGCCGTCGTCCGATGGACGGCAGGGCGGACCGCTGATCGTCACGGAAGATGTGGACCTGCTGGACGACCTGCTGCGGCTGTGCGCCGCGGCGGGGGCGCGGCCCGAGGTGCGGCATGGCGTGCCGGAGCGCAGGGGCGGCTGGGACGCGGCGCCGCTGGTCCTGGTCGGGGACGACGCGGTGGGCCGGGTGCGGGGAGCCCCGCGCAGGCGCGGGGTCGTGCTTGTCGGGCGGGATCAGGACGATTCCGGGGTCTGGCAGCGCGCGGTGGAGATCGGCGCCGATCACGTGCTGGTCCTGCCTGACGGCGAACGATGGCTGGTGGACCGCATCGCCGATGTCGCCGAGGGCGTGGGGCGGCCCGCGCTCACGGTGGGGGTGATCGGCGGCAGCGGCGGAGCAGGCGCATCGACGCTGGCGTGCGCGCTGGCCGTCACGGCGGCCCGCGCGGGGCGGCGCACGATGCTCGTGGA
>NZ_BAAAUG010000218.1:0-7876 GCF_039533825.1 Streptomyces rectiviolaceus | reverse complement strand
CGATCCGCCGCTCGCCGCCGCCGCACCCGCGGCACCTGCGCCCGCCGCACCCGCGGCGCCACCGCCGACGAGCACGGCCACTTTCGCGTACCCGGCCGCACCGAACCAGCCGATGACCGCGATCGGCACGACACCCGGGATACCGCTGGCGACTTCCTTGATCTGGCCGGCGGCCAGACGGCACTTGGCGCACTCCTCCATGTGCTTGCGAAGACCGCGCTCGGCCCGTGTGCGCAGACTGCCGCGGGCGTAGGCACCGAGCCGGTCCGCGTAGCGAGCGCACTCCTCGCTCTCGGTGAGCGTGGTGCTCACATGGGCCTGGAGATACGCCTCCTTCAGACCCTCGCGCGCCCGCTTGGCGAGCACCCGTGTGCCGTTGGCGTCGAGCCCGAAGAGCGTGGCGACGTCGCTCGGGGACTCGTCCTCGATCTCCGTGTGCCACAGCACGGCCTGCCAGCGCTCCGGAAGGCTCCGGAAGGCCTGCATGGCCATGGACTGCTCGGCCTCGTGCATCGCGCGCACGTCCGCGCCCAGGTCGAGAGTGTCGTCGTCGGAGACCTCGGAGCTGCGGGCGGCCTGCGCCGCGAACACCGCGAAGTCCTCGACCAGTTGCTCCCGTTTCGCCGACTTCGTCCACCCTGCGGCGACGCGGCGCACCGTGGTGAGCAGATACGCGCGCACCGCGTGCTCGGGTCCGCTGCCGCCCCTCACCGCCTGCAGCATCCGCGCGAAGACCTCGGCCGTGAGGTCGTCGGCGGTGTGGGCGTCACGGCAGCACGTGCGGGCGTACCGGCGGACCGCTTCGGCGTGCCTTCGGTACAGCTCTTCGTACGCCGTGTCGTCGCCCGCCCGCATCTGGGCGATCAAGTCGCTGTCGGCCGCGGGACCGTCCCCGGACAGGGGGGCTCCGGCCTCGGCCGCTGCCCGCTGCGGCGGAACGCTGGGATCCGCGTCGCTGCGACCGCCACCGGAACCGGGTCCGCCCTGGCTCGGCACCTGCCGAGAAGGCAGCCCTCCGGCCTCTTCGCCCAAGGCGGAGGACGACTCGTCCCGCCCGTCACCACTCATCGCGGAAGCCCCCGCTTGCACACTCAGACCCGGCCATCCGGGAAAGAGTGCCATACGGCCGTGCTACGGCGAACGGCGATGACGGTCAACCACCCGTCCGAGGTGATTTCCCGTATTCGAGCACTACCGTTCACTCATTCGGGGAAGGCTCAACAGCCGTATGTTTACCGGGAGTTGAGCCACCCCGAACCGCGTCACACCGTGGGGCGCGACCGCAGCCCCTCGAGCAGGATGTCGAGCAGCCGCGAGGACGCCGCGGCCTGCTGCGCCGCGTCCGGCAGCGAGGGCGCAGCCGTGGCTATCACCAGGAGCACGTCCGACACGGTCACGTCCGCGCGCAGCTCGCCCGCCGCACGCGCCCGCTCCACGAGGCGCACGACGTCGTCCAGGAGCGCGACCGCCCCAGGGTCGACGGCCGCCGACTCCGCCGACTGCTCTGCCGGAGCCGAGCGCTGCTCGACGAGCCGCAGCTCGGGACCTGCCGGAGCCGCCTGCCGCTGCTGCGGCACGCGCGCCTCGTCGTCCCGTACGCCCGCGACCTCGTCCGCGACGCCCACCCGCAGCACCTGGGGCGGCAGGAGCCGCCCCGCGCCCGAGGCGACGGACGTCCGCAGGAAGCGCGAGAGCGCCGACCACGGTTCGTCCTCCTGACCGAGCGCCGAACGGGCCTGGTCGGTCAGCCGGGAGGTCTCCTCCTCGGCTATGCGCCGCACCAGCACGTCCTTGCTGGGGAAGCGACGGTAGACCGTGCCGACGCCGACCCGTGCGCGCCGGGCGACGTCCTCCATCGGCGCGCCGTAACCCAGCTCGCCGAAGACCTCGCGCGCCGCGCGAAGGACATGCTCGAGATTGCGCTGTGCGTCCACACGCAGCGGCGTCGAACGCGGTCCGTCCCCCATGTCGCGTCCGTTCCCGCTGGTGGCGACGGCTGATGCCGACGCAGTGCTCGAAGTCCAGTGAGATTCCTGAATATGCATACGCATTCCCCCGGTAATGACGTCTCCCCCCGGAGACACTCCCCGCCATTGACTACCGGAGTGTGAGGAGCAAGCCCGAATCCCGAGCCCTCTAGCTGGACTCGACGAGCGCATCCCCCGACACCCCGACGACACACGAACATAGTTGAGCCAGAGTCAATTCAGAAGAGGTGGGTTCCGCACGGAGCGCCCCTCGATCGGAGTACGCACCGTTTCCGACCCGATTGCACCCCCTCGCTTCCCCCTTCCTCCCCTCGCTGACCTGCACATCTTCGAGATTCCCCGGCAAGGCCCCGACGGCGCGCCGCGCGCCACGACCGGTCACACAAATTGACGAGGCTGTGGACAAACTCCAGAGCTGGGTGCGTCATGGGATGGTGAAGGAACCTGTGCGCATTCTCGTTGTGGGCGGCGGCTACGTCGGCATGTACACCGCGCTGCGCCTCCAGCGGAAGCTGAAACCGGAGCTGAAGCGGGGCGAAGCGGAGATCGTGGTGGTGACGCCCGACCCCTATATGACCTACCAGCCGTTCCTGCCCGAAGCCGCGGCCGGCTCCATCTCGCCGCGCCACGTCGTGGTCCCGCTCCGCCGCGTCCTGGACAGATGCAGGATCGTCATCGGCGAGGTCAAGACGGTCGACCACGCCAAGCGCACGGCATCCTTCACCACCCTCGCCACCGCGGACGAGGGCTCGGGAGCCGTCGACATCACGTACGACGAGATCGTCATGGCCCCGGGATCCATCTCGCGCACCCTGCCCGTCCCGGGCCTTGCCGAGCACGGCGTCGGCTTCAAGACCGTCGAAGAGGCCATCGGCCTGCGCAACCACGTCATCGAGCAGATGGACATCGCCTCATCGACGCGCGACCCGGCGATCCGCGACGCCGCCCTCACCTTCGTCTTCGTGGGCGGCGGATACGCCGGCGTCGAGGCGCTCGGCGAGCTGGAGGACATGGCCCGCTACGCCTCGCGGTACTACCACAACGTCAAGGCCGAGGACATGAAGTGGATCCTCGTCGAGGCCTCCGGGCGGATCCTCCCCGAGGTCGGCGAGGAGATGGGCAAGTACACCGTCCGTGAGCTGCGGCGCCGCAACATCGACGTACGCCTGGAGACCCGCCTCGACTCGTGCGAGGACCGGGTCGCCGTCCTGAGCGACGGCTCGCGCTTCCCCACCCGCACGGTCGTGTGGACCGCGGGCGTCAAACCGCACCCGGTGCTCGCCGCGACCGACCTGCCGCTGAACGAACGCGGCCGCCTCGACTGCACCGCCCAGCTGAGGGTGGACGGCGTCACGCACGCGTGGGGCGCGGGAGACGCGGCAGCCGTCCCCGATGTCACCGCGGACGAGCCCGGCAAGGAGTGCGCCCCCAACGCCCAGCACGCGGTACGCCAGGCCAGGACGCTCGGCGACAACATCGCCGCGTCCCTGCGCGAACAGCCCCTCAAGGAGTACACGCACAAGTACGTGGGCTCCGTCGCGTCCCTGGGGCTGCACAAAGGCGTCGCACATGTCTACGGACGGAAGTTGAAGGGCTACCCTGCCTGGTTCATGCACCGCGTCTACCACCTCAGCCGCGTGCCCACCGTCAACCGCAAGTCCCGGGTGCTCTCCGAATGGGTCCTGTCCGGCCTGTTCAAACGCGAGATCGTCTCCCTGGGATCGCTCGAGCACCCGCGTGCGGAGTTCGAACTCGCGGCCGGGGGCAGAAGCCCGAAGGAGTCCTCCTGACCGGAGGCAGGAACTCCCCGCGCGACACCGGCGTCTGACGGATGTCAGTCCGGTCGGCCAGACTGTTCGTGTGACCATGGGCGGGCCAGGACCGCCGGAAATCCCCGCCCGATCCAGAAGCGACATCACGAGGCCTACCGCAGTGAACTTCACGCGCTGGAGCGCCCGGCTCCCCGGAACGCAGCGCCGCGCCGCGGCGCGGACCGACCTGGGGATCTCCCCGCCACAGCGAACCGAAAGCTCCGTCCCTGCGGCCCGCGCCGAGGGCGGCCAGGAGGGCGCCACCCTCGCCCCCGCCGCCACAGGCGTCGACGAACTGCCGACCCGCGAGGTGCTCGACCGCATTCCGGCCCTCGTCGCCCTGGTGCACGGCCCCGAGCACCGCATCGCGTACGTCAACGACGCGTACGCGACGGCGTTCGGCGAGCGCCCCGTGGGCGAACCCGCCCGCGACGCGCTGCCCGAGCTGGACGAGCTCGGCCTGCTGCCCCTCCTGGACCAGGTCCTGCGCAGCTCCAAGCCGCGCACGGTCAAGTCCCGCAAGGCGGCGAGCGGCCGGTCGTACACCTTCACCTGCACCCCCGTGACGCTCCCCGTGAGCGGCTCCGCCGCGGGCCTCAAGGACGACGGGGTCCTCGTCTTCGCCGCCGACGTCACCGACCACGCGGAGGCCGCCGAGCGGCTTCGGGCCAGCGAGCGCACCCAGCGCGAGACGGCCGTCACCCTGCAACGCTCGCTCCTGCCCCAGGAGTTGGAGCAGCCGGACGACCTGCGCATCGCCGCCACGTACCAACCGGGCGGCACGGAGGCCGCGGTCGGCGGCGACTGGTACGACGTGATCACCCTCGGCGGCGGCCGCACCGCCCTGGTCATCGGCGACGTCATGGGCCGCGGCGTCCGCGCGGCGGCCGTCATGGGCCAGCTCCGCACGGCCGTGCGCGCCTACGCCCGCCTGGACCTGCCCCCGCACGAGGTCCTGCAGCTCTTGGACGGCCTCGCCGCGGAGATCGACGCCAGCCAGATCGCCACCATGGTCTACGCCGTGCACGACCCGAACGAAGGCAGCCTCGTGTACGCCTCCGCCGGGCACCTGCCGATCCTCGTACGGGACGAGAGCGGCACGATCCACCGCGCGGAGGAGCCCACGGGCCCGCCGCTCGGCACCGGCGGCTGGCTGCACACCTCGGGCTCGGTGCCGCTGGGCCCCGGCTCGACCGCCGTCCTCTACACGGACGGCCTGGTCGAGCGGCGCAGCGAGGACATCGACGAAGGCGTCGCCGCCCTGGAGCGCGCTCTCGCGGGCGCCACCGGCACACCCCAGGTGGTGTGCGACCGCCTGATCCGCGCCCTGGGAGTGACGGCCGACCACGACGACGACGTGGCGGTCCTGGTCCTCCAGCACCCGGCACGCACCGGCCTGGACGCCGAGCTGTTCCGCAACGCCGCCCTGGAGCTGCTCGGTGGCGTGGAAGCGGCGCCACGCGCGCGTGCCTTCGCGACCGGCGTCCTCGCCAGCTGGCGCTTCCCGCCCGAACTGCACGACCTGGGAGTCCTCGCGGCCAGCGAACTGGTCGCCAACTCCCTCCAGCACGGCACGCCACCGATGCGCCTGCGCCTGCGCCGCACGGACCGCCGACTGATCATCGAAGTGACGGACGGCGACGACCACCTGCCGAGGCGCCGCCGAGCCGAGCCCGCGGACGAGGCGGGACGCGGCATCGCCATCGTCGCCACGATCGCCTCGAACTGGGGCTCACGGCGCACACCGGGCGGCGGCAAGGCGGTCTGGTGCGAATTCGCACTCCCGCGCGGGTAGTGCCTAGGACCTAGGAGTTCGCCGGTACGGGCTCGGGGGCGCCCTGAGCGACGACCCGGCTCTTCGCGACGTACGGCTGGTTCTGCAGCGGAGTGAGCTGCCGCCCAAGCCGCACGGCGAGCACCGTGATGCCGAGCGAGAACAGCAGGAACGTCACGATGTACGGCCCGTGCAGCGCGGCCCCCATCGGACCGCCGACCGCGGGACCGACCGCGAGCGCCAGCTGCTTCACCAGGGCGAAGGCCGAGTTGTACTGACCGACCATCCCGGCCGGAGCCAGATCGGCGACCAGCGGCGCGACGGTCGGCGACAGCATCGCCTCACCGAGCCCGAAGAGCGCGTACGTCGAGATGAACGCGGCGGTCGCCATGGCCTGGCTGCCGTGGCCCATCCCCGCGTACCCGGCCGCGATCCACGCGACGGCCCAGATCAGACCGACGGCGGCGATCACCCGGGACCGCTTGCGCCGCTCGACGAACTTCAGGACGGCGAACTGCGCGATGACGATCACGGCCGTGTTGGCGGCGAGAGCGATGCCGAGCGTCGACGGCGAGATCCCGGCAGCCTCCACGCCGTAGGCGGAGAGACCCGACTCGAACTGGCCGTAGCAGGCGAAGAACAGCACGAAGCCGAGCACGCACAGCTGCACCATCGCCTTGTGCCGAAGGAGCGCCCGCAGACCGCTCTGCGGCGCGGACCCGTCCTTGGGCACGGCGTCCTGGAAGGACGGCGCGTGCGGAAGCCGCACGGTCACGACGATCGCGGCGAGCACCAGGAACATCACGGCCTCGATGGAGAACAGCGTGATGAAGCTGCCCGGGTCGTGCTCGTCGACGATCTGCCCGCCGATGAGACCACCGATACCCAGACCCAGGTTCTGCAGGAAGAACTGCATCGCGAAGGCACGCGTGCGCGTGGTGGGCGTCGAGCACCAGACGATCATCGTGGCGAGCGCCGGCTGCATCACCGCGGTGCCCGCACCGAGGAGGGCCGCCGAGACGATCGCCGTCGGCTCACTGTTCGCGAAGCCCAGGGCGAGGGCGCCCACCGATGCGGTCAGCGCGGCTCCCATGAGTACGGGGAGCGGGCCGCGGCGGTCGATGACGCGCCCGGTGACGGGCAGGACGATCAGCGCGGCCATGGCGAACGCGGCGAGCACGATGCCCGCCGTACCGGCCCCCAGATCCCGCACCTGCGCCACGTACACGTAGAGGAACGGAACCGTGAACCCGACGCCGAACGCGCTCAGCGCGCTGCCCACCTGAATACGACGCATCGCTGCGCCCATCGCCCTGGTCACTTTCACCCACCTTAAGAGTTAGACGTGAAGACTTCGAAGCTAAAGTTAGAGTCTAAACAATACACACAGAAGAACTTCAACGCCAAGTGAGGGCGTGCCATACTGCGGGCCATGGGTGACACTCCCGGCCCCAGTGAGCCGACTCTCGAAGAGCAGATCGCCGCCTACCAGCGGGAGTTTCAGGACCTCGACCCCCAGGTCGAGGAGATCGTCTCGGCCCTCGGCCGCCTCAACCGGCGCATGAGCGTCGCCTACGGGCGCCAGACCGCGACCCTCGGCATCAGCAACGCCGAGTGGGAGGTCCTCAAGGCCCTCGTCCTCTCGGGCGCCCCGTACCAAATGGGCCCCGGCGAGCTCGCCAAGGGCCTCGGCCTCACGCCGGCGGCCATGACCCACCGCATCGACCGCATGGTGTCGGAGGGTCTGGTGACCCGGGACCGCGACGAGTCCAACCGCGTACGAGTGATCGTCGAGCTCACCGCGGAGGGCCGCGAGAAGTGGCTGGAGGCGATGCGCCTGGCCACGGTCTTCGAGGAGGACCTCCTCCAGGACCTCTCCCAGGAGGAGCGCGGCGCCCTCGGGGAAGTACTGACTCGTCTTCTACGCCGGGTCGAGCACGCCCAGCCGGACGCGGGCGGACGCCTCACCGACCTGGACTGAGCGCCGGGTTGAGAGCTGGGTTGGGCGCCAGGTTGAGTGCCGGGGCGAGCACCCACCACGGCGTTTGACAGTCACCCACCCGATCCGTAAGGTTCTTCGGGTTGCCACAGAGCCGTAACGGTTCTGCGACAGCGCCTCCCGCCGCTGAGACGCGGCAAAACAAACTCTGCACGACATCCCACCGGGAACGATTTCGGCATGCCCGAATTCAATTCCAGGACTCGATTATGAGTAGCCGGGAAGAACCGCTAGAGTTTGAGACGTCGGAACGGCCCAACAGCCGGGAAGACAAACCCCGCTGACTGGGAATCAGGCCCGAAAG
>NZ_BAAAUG010000217.1:0-14843 GCF_039533825.1 Streptomyces rectiviolaceus | reverse complement strand
CGCCAGAGCGGCCCGCGGCGGAGCCGCAAATGTCACAGCCGGGAAGGGGCGGGGTTGGGGATCAATCCTCTCTACCGCGAAGGATCCGCCGGATGCGGTGCAAGCAAAGGCAGCTGAGAAGCGAGGCGCTCCTCGCACAGCTCCGCGAGCCGGTCGTACCCCTCCTTGCCCATCAGCTCCGTCAGCTCGGGGCGGTAGGAGACGTACACCGGGTCACCCGCACCGTGCGCCGACGTCGCCGACGTGCACCACCAGTGCAGGTCGTGGCCGCCGGGGCCCCAGCCCCGCCGGTCGTACTCCCCGATGGACACCTGCAGGATCCGCGTGTCGTCGGGCCGGTCGATCCACTCGTACGTCCGCCGGACCGGCAGCTGCCAGCAGACGTCCGGCTTCGTCTCCAGCGGCTCACGCCCCTCCTTCAGCGCCAGGATGTGCAGCGAGCACCCCGCGCCCCCGGCGAAACCGGGGCGGTTCTGGAAGATGCAGGAGCCGTTGTACGGACGGGTCTGGCGCTCGCCGTCGTCGTCCGTCGACACCCAGCCGCTCACCGTGCCGATGTCGTGGTGCTGCCAGATGTCCGGTGTGAGCCGCGCCACGGACTCGGCGACCCGCTTCTCGTCGTCCTCGTCCGAGAAGTGCGCGCCCAGCGTGCAGCAGCCGTCGTCCGCCCGGCCCGCCGCAATGCCCTGGCAGCCACTGCCGAAGATGCAGCTCCACCGAGAGGTCAGCCATGTCAGATCGCAGCGGAAGATCTGCTCGTCGTCCGCGGGATCCGGGAACTCCACCCAGGCACGGGCGAAGTCGAGGCCCTTCTCGTCCGGCTGCGCCGTCCCCGGGACCTTCCCCGGGGACACCTTCTCCGGCTTCCCCGACTTCTTCTTTGACTTCGTTTTGTCGGTCTTCGCCTTTTTCGTCTTTGGCACGTCTCCAGGGTATGCGCGCAGTGCCCGGTCCGAGGACCAGCGACCGTCGTACGCGCAGTAGCGTTCCGTATATGAGACTCGGTGTCCTCGACGTAGGTTCGAACACGGTGCATCTGCTGGTGGTGGACGCGCACCCCGGCGCGCGCCCGCTGCCCGCGTATTCGCACAAGGCGGACCTGCGCCTCGCTCAACTCCTCGACGAGGCCGGGGCGATCGGCCCCGAAGGCGTCGACCGCCTGGTCGGCACGGTCCGTGACGCGATGGAGGCCGCCGAGGACAAGGGCGTGGAGGACCTGCTGCCGTTCGCGACCTCAGCCGTCCGCGAGGCCAGCAACGCCGATCAGGTCCTCGCCCGGGTCAGGGAGGAGACCGGCGTCGACCTGCAGGTCCTCACCGGAGCCGAAGAGGCCCGCCTCACCTTCCTCGCGGCCCGCCGCTGGTTCGGCTGGTCGGCGGGGAAGCTCCTGGTCATCGACATCGGCGGCGGCTCGCTGGAGATCGCGTACGGCATCGACGAGGAACCGGACGCGGCGGTCAGCCTGCCGCTCGGCGCGGGCCGGCTGACCTCGGCCTGGCTGGCCCAGGACCCGCCGGACCCCGCCGACGTGAAGGCGCTGCGGCGGCACGCGCGCGCCCAGATCGCACGCACGGTCGGGGAGTTCAGCCGCTTCGGCGCCCCGGACCACGTCGTGGCCACGTCGAAGACGTTCAAGCAGCTGGCCAGGCTCGCGGGCGCCGCACGCTCCGCGGAGGGCCTCTACGTACAGCGCGAGCTGAAGCGGAAGTCCCTGGAGGACTGGGTCCCGCAGCTGGCCGCGATGACCGCCGTCGAGCGCGCCGAGCTGCCCGGAGTCTCCGAGGGACGGGCCGGACAACTCCTCGCGGGGGCGCTCGTCGCCGAGGGCGCGATGGATCTCTTCGGGGTCGAGACGCTGGAGATCTGTCCGTGGGCGCTGCGCGAGGGCGTGATCCTGCGCCGGCTCGACCATCTTCCGGCGACGGCGGTCACCCCTGCGGACGACGGGGCGTAGACGTACGTCACATCCGGCGTCATATCCGGCGTCCCATCCGGCTCGGGTGTGCGGGAGACCACTTCCCCGGTGCCCAGGCGGGGCCCGTACGCTGTCCCTCGTGGCAGAACCAGTGGTGCGCATCCCGGATGCGAAGGTCGCCCTGTCGACGGCCTCGGTCTATCCGGAGTCGACGGCGACGGCCTTCGAGATCGCCGCGCGCCTGGGCTACGACGGCGTCGAGGTCATGGTCTGGACCGACCCCGTGAGCCAGGACGTCGAGGCCCTGCGCAGGCTCAGCGACTACCACCAGATCCCGATCCTCGCCGTTCACGCCCCCTGTCTCCTGATCACGCAGCGCGTGTGGTCCACGGATCCATGGGTGAAGCTCCAGCGCGCGCAGGCCGCCGCCGAGAAGCTGGGCGCGTCGACCGTCGTCGTGCATCCGCCCTTCCGCTGGCAGCGGGGGTACGCCAACGCCTTCGTCGACGGCATCTGGCGGATGGCCGACGAGACGGACGTCCGGTTCGCCGTCGAGAACATGTACCCGTGGCGCTACCGCGACCGCGAGATGCTCGCGTACGCCCCCGACTGGGACGTCACCAAGGACGACTACCGCCACTTCACGGTCGACCTCAGCCACACCGCGACCGCCCGCACGGACGCGATGCAGATGATCGACCGCATGGGCGACCGCCTCGGTCACGTCCACCTCGCCGACGGCAACGGCTCCGCCAAGGACGAGCACCTGGTGCCGGGCCGCGGCACGCAGCCGTGCGCCGAACTCCTGGAGCGCCTCGCGACGAGCGGCTTCGACGGGCACGTCGTCATCGAGGTCAATACGCGGCGCGCGATGTCCAGCGCCGAACGTGAGGCCGATCTCGCCGAGGCCCTCGCCTATACGCGGCTGCATCTGGCCTCCGCTGTGAAGGTGCCCCGGTCGTGACGGCGGCCGCGTCGTGACGGCGCCGGCACAGGGCGGTGCGGCTCCGCGCCGCAGGGGACGCCCCTCCCGTACGCAGTCCGCCGAGGGCCCGGCGATGCGGGACCGCATCCTGGAGGCGGCCCGCACCGAGTTCTCCGCCCGTGGGTACGAGAAGACGTCCGTGCGCGGGATCGCCAAGGCCGCCGGGGTGGACTCGGCGCTCGTGCACCACTACTTCGGTACGAAGGAGCAGGTCTTCGCATCGGCGATCGAGGAGGCCTTCGCGCCCGCGCTCGAAGCGCCCGCCGCGATCGAGGACGGCCCGCTCGACGGCGTCGGCGAGCGCCTGACCCGCTTCATCTTCGGAGTCTGGGAGAACCCCGCGACCCGCGTACCGCTCCTGGCGATCGTGCGCTCGGCGGTGAACAACGACACGGCCGCGGCCGTCTTCCGCCGCCTCATCGCGACGCAGCTGCTCGGCAGGGTGGCGCGTCAGGTCGACCAGCCGGACGCGGAGCTGCGGGCGGAACTGGCCGCCGCGCAGCTGGTGGGCACGGCGATGCTGCGGTACGTGATCCAGATCGAGCCGCTGGCGTCCGCGGACCCGGAGGCGATCATCGCGCGGATCGCGCCGGTGGTGCAGGGGCATCTGACGGGCCCCTGAGCGGAGCCCTTTCTGGGGGCTCTGGGGGGGCTCTTGGGGCCCGCTCACCGAGACAGCTGTCCCGCCATCCGGACAGCCTGTCCAGATCGTGGAGCGTCGGCGTACGCTCGACAACAGTCGATTCCTATCTCTCTGAGATCCCTGAAGGAGCGAGCGACGATGCCCGAGCTCAGGTCCCGCACAGTCACCCACGGCCGCAACATGGCGGGCGCACGCGCGCTTATGCGTGCCTCCGGTGTACCCGGTGCGGACATCGGGCGGAAGCCGATCATCGCCGTAGCCAACTCCTTCACCGAGTTCGTCCCGGGCCACACCCACCTCCAGCCGGTCGGCCGGATCGTCTCCGAGGCGATCACCGCGGCGGGCGCGATCCCGCGCGAGTTCAACACGATCGCCGTCGACGACGGCATCGCGATGGGCCACGGCGGCATGCTGTACTCGCTCCCCTCGCGCGACCTGATCGCGGACTCGGTGGAGTACATGGTGGAGGCGCACTGCGCGGACGCGCTGATCTGCATCTCCAACTGCGACAAGATCACCCCCGGCATGCTGAACGCGGCCCTGCGCCTCAACATCCCGACGGTCTTCGTCTCCGGCGGCCCGATGGAGGCCGGCAAGGCCACCCTGGTCGACGGCACGGTCCGAAAACTCGACCTGGTCAACGCGATCAGTGACGCGGTCGACGAGAACGTCTCCGACGAGGACATCCTCCGCATCGAGGAGAACGCCTGCCCGACGTGCGGCAGCTGTTCCGGCATGTTCACCGCCAACTCCATGAACTGCCTGACCGAGGCCATCGGCCTCTCGCTCCCCGGCAACGGCTCGGTGCTCGCCACGCACACCGCCCGCAAGGCGCTGTACGAGAAGGCGGGCGAAACGGTCGTCGAGATCGCCAAGCGCTACTACGACGGTGACGACGCGTCGGTCCTGCCGCGCTCCATCGCCACGCGCGCCGCCTTCGACAACGCCATGGCGCTCGACATCTCCATGGGCGGCTCCACGAACACGATCCTGCACCTGCTCGCGGCGGCGCAGGAGGCCGAGCTCGACTACAGCCTCGCGGACATGGACGCCGTCTCGCGGCGCGTGCCCTGCCTGGCCAAGGTCGCCCCGAACGTCGCGCCCGGCGGCACGTACTACATGGAGGACGTGCACCGCGCCGGCGGCATCCCCGCGATCCTCGGCGAGCTGTACCGCGCGGGCCTCCTGAACGAGGACGTGCACACGGTCCACTCCCAGTCCATCAAGGACTGGCTCGAGACGTGGGACGTGCGCGGCGGTTCGCCTTCCGCCGAGGCCGTCGAACTGTGGCACGCGGCCCCGGGCTGCGAGCGCTCGGCTACCGCCTTCTCCCAGTCGAAGCGCTGGGACACCCTGGACACGGACGCCGCGGGCGGCTGCATCAGGGACGCGGCCCACGCGTACTCGAAGGACGGCGGCCTCGCGGTCCTCAAGGGCAACCTCGCCGTGGACGGCTGCGTCGTGAAGACGGCGGGCGTCGACGAGTCGATCTGGACGTTCGAGGGTCCGGCAGTGGTCTGCGAATCGCAGGAAGAAGCAGTCGACAAGATCCTGAAGAAGCAGATCAAGGAAGGCGACGTGGTCGTCATCCGCTACGAGGGCCCCAAGGGCGGCCCCGGCATGCAGGAGATGCTCTACCCCACCTCCTTCCTGAAGGGCCGGGGCCTCGGCAAGGCCTGCGCCCTGGTCACGGACGGCCGCTTCTCCGGCGGCACGTCGGGCCTGTCGATCGGCCACGCGTCGCCCGAGGCGGCGTCCGGCGGCACGATCGCCCTGGTCGAGGACGGCGACCGCATCCGCATCGACATCCCGAACCGCGGCATCGAACTCCTCGTCGACGACACCGAACTGACCCGCCGCCGCGAGGCCCTGGGCGGCGTCTACGCCCCCAAGTCCCGCGAACGCAAGGTCTCGGCAGCACTGCGGGCGTACGCGGCCATGGCCACAAGCGCGGACCGCGGCGCGGTCCGCGACGTGTCAAAGCTGGGCTAGCCGCCTCCGTTTGGACTACGGGCCCGGGCCGGATCCCCTCCGACCCGGGCCGACGCGGTTCTGGGGGCGCCACGGGGACTCTCTACTGCCCACGGGCCCGGTTCGTTCCCCCCCCCCCCCACCCACCCGGTTCATCCCCCCGCTCACCCGGGTTCGGGTCATCCCCCACCCACCCGGCGGAGTATTTCAGCCCGTCCGGCGTTTGAGGACGAACTCGGCGGAGCCGGTGATCGACCGAGCCAGGAGCCCGGCGGAGCCGGAAGATTCGGGAAGGGGCGGGATCGGGGAAAGGAACCCAACCACCGCAACCACCCCACCTCACCCACGCGTCCACTCAGTGACGAACAAGCCAAGCGCGGCGCCAAGCCGCCGCTCCACGGGGGAGAGAAGCATGAGCGAGAACGTCATAGCACCAGAATCCGCAGAGGCCATCGAAGCCGCGGCGGCAAAGACGTACCCCATCGCCGCAGACGTCAACGTCCGCTCAGGACCGGGCACGTCGTACGGCAAGGTAGGCCGCCTCGCGGCAGGAACCCGAGTGACGATCCACTGCCAGAAGCCGGGCGAGAAGGTCACGGGCCCGACCGGCACGTCCAAGCTCTGGGACCGCATCGGCAGCGGCCGCTACGTCTCCGACACGTACGTCCGCACTGGCAGCGACGGCTACGTGGCACCACGCTGCTGAGCTCCACACACAAGCGCCAGGCGAAGCCGCCCAGGGCCACCTGGACCTAAGCGTCAGGCAAAGCCGCCCAGGGTCACCCAGACCCGGGCGGCTTCGTCGCGTCGAACGTGAAGACCGTGTTCTTGGCCGCCGCCACAACCACCACACGCCCCGAAACCACCACCCGCGGACTCGCGTTCACCTCACCGCCAAGACCCTCGGCCCGCGGACCGGTACTCCACAGAGCCTTGCCCCGCGGTGAAAGAGCGACCACGCGCCCGCTGGGCGAGCTGAAGTACAGCGCACCACCGCTCGCCGTCGGCCCGGAGGCCCCTTCGACACCCGTCTGCCGGGACCACTTCTGCCGCCCGGTCGCCGGATCCACCGCACTGATCCGCCCGGTGGGCTCGGCGAAGTAGACGGTGCCGTCCGCGCTGCCGGGCGTCGCGCCGTACGTTTTCTTCAGCGGCCGGGTCGAGACGCGACCGCTGCCCGGCTCGACCCGCAGCACCTTGTCGTACCCGAGGAACTCGGGGCCCTGCATGCGCTGGTGGAGGAGTACGAGCCTGCCCTCGTCGCCACCCATCGGGTGAACGGGCCCCTGGACGGAGATGCCCTTGCCGAACGTCCCCGACTTGAGGTCGAGGGTGTGGATGACGGGGCGGCGTACCTCGACGTTCGCGACCTCGGCGGCCGGCGCGCACATCGCGTACATCCGCTGACCCGCCGGGACCGGCGTGCACTCCGACCCCGCGGGGAACGGCGTCGACCAGAGCGGGCGCCCACTGCGCACGTCCCTGGCCTCGACCCGCGTACGGCCCGTGTCGACCGACAGGACCGTCGAGCCGGACAGGACCGCGTCCTGCGAGCGCCCGGTGTAGATCTGGGACTGACCACTGATCGGCCGGGACCACAGTTCCTTGCTGGTACCGGCGTCCAACGCCACCAGCTTGACGGGCTGTTCGGACGCTGCGGCGTCCTCCGGGATGCGATAGCCGAGGACGGTGTCGTTCGTGGCGCCCACGATGTGCATGCCTTGCATGGGCACGCCGGGGCTCTTCACCTTCCAGATCTCCTTGCCGTCGGAGATCCGCAGCCGGGTCGCGACGACTCCGCCGCCCCCGCAGAACAGCGCGTCCCCGCGCGGCACGCAGCGCACCTCGTCCGGGATGCCCTTGTCGTTGGGCACGGTCGTGCGCCACGGCCGGAAACCTTCGGGCAGGGGCGCTTCGGCCGCCGCGACCGTACGGTCCTTGCCGCTGCCGTCACCGTTGCCGCCGTCGCCGCCGGAGGGAGCATCGGACGAGCCGAGCTGGAGCGCCGCGATCCCGCCACCGAGCGCGGCCACGGCGACGGCCGCGCCGAGCGCGGGGCGCCAACGGCGGCGCAGACTGCGTCCGATGAGGGTGCCTTCGGGGGCGGCGGGAGCGGCGGGGGCGGCGGGTGCGGTGATGAGTCCGGGGGCGGTGCTGCTCCCGGTGCTGCTGCCCCCGGCCCCGTCATCCGAGGACCGGTGATGCTGCGTGTCCGTGTCCCGCGTACGACTGCCCCGCGCACCCGCCGTGTCCCCCAACTCGGCGGGCAGGTCGCGCAGTAGCTCAAGAAGCCGGTCCGCCGACGGCCGCGCCTCCGGGTCCTTGGCGAGGCACGGCTCGACCACCGCGCGCAGGGCGGCCGGAACGGCGTCCAACTCCGGTGCTTCGTGCACCACTTGATACGCCGTCATATAAGGGCTGTCCGCATCGAACGGCCCCTGCCCGGTCGCCGCGTACACCAGCAACGTACCCAGCGAGAAGACATCGGACCGCGGCCCGACCCCACGCGGCGCCTGCAACTGCTCCGGCGACATGAACGGCGGCGTACCGATGACCCGCCCCGTCATCGTCAGCGTCTGCTGGTCAGCGGCGCGCGAGATGCCGAAGTCGATGACGCGCGGGCCCTCGGGCGAGAGCACGACATTGGACGGCTTCAAGTCGCGGTGGACGACGCCCACGCGGTGGATGTCACGCAGCGCCTCCGTCAGACCGATGGCGAGCATGCGCAGGTCCACGCCGGTCAGCGGGCCCTTCTTGGCGATGTGCTGGGCGAGCGTGTGCCCCTCTATATAGGCCGTCGCCATCCACGGGTGCTCGGCCTCCGGGTCGGCGTCGACCACGGCGGCGGTGAACGCGCCGCTCACCCGCCGCGCCGCCGCCACCTCCTGCCGGAAGCGGATGCGGAACTCCTCGTCCCCCGCGAACTGCTGGTGGATCAGCTTGATGGCCACGGGGCGCCCCGAGGCCGTACGCGCCAGAAAGACCGTGCCCATGCCGCCCGAGCCGAGCCGCGCCTCCAGCGGATAGCCGCCGATCTCAGCTGGGTCACCTCCGCGGAGCGACACTCTCCCCGACCTCCCCGTCCCGCGTGCACCAGTTTTCGCCATGGGCCCAGATACCTGTCCTGCCCCACAAACTAGCCGCCGAGTGGTAGGGCAAGGCAAGGCGGGGGACGAATAGGGCGCGCCCGCCCTGCGCCACGCCGGGGCCGCTCCGGGCGATACTCGACGGGTGAGCGCAGATTCCAGCACCCCCGACCACACGGACGCCCCAGCTGCCCCAGCCGCGACGGCCGCGACGGCCCCCGGCCCGCAGCCCGAGCCCCTCCGCTTCTTCGGCACGACCTGGGTCGGCCACGACAACGGCTACGGGGCGCGCCGCGCAGGCGTAGCGGCAGGATCGCTGCTCGCGGCCGCGGCAGGCTGCTTCGTGCTGCGGTTCGCGTACGAGGGCATGGCGGTCGCGGACGTAGGGACGTTCGTGAACTTCCTGGTCCTCATCATGTTCTCGATCTGCAGCGCGATCGCCTTCCGCCGAGCCTGGGAGGGGTTCTCCCGCCGCCACGACCCCGCGTCCCAGTCGTCGATGCGCGGCCTCATGACGATCGGCTTCGTCGGCGTCCTCCTCGCCTACTTCTTCCGCTCCCTCACCGAGGCCCCCGGCGAGAAGCTCCACCGCGACGAGTACGAGGCGGCCCGCGAGCAGTACACAAAGCGCACGTCACGCCGCACGGGCAACCCGTCCCGCAAGAAGAGGAAGGCTTGAACGCTGACCTGAGCGACGGGCGGCTTGAGCAACGAGCTGGCCTGGGCGACGGGCTGGCTTGAGCGACGGGCGGCTTGAGCGACGGCGGCCTGGGCGACGGGCGAGCTGAACGACGGGCGGCCTGGGCGACGGGCGGCCTGGGCGACGGGCGGCTTGAGCGACGGGCGGCCTGGGCGACGGGCGAGCTGAACGACGGGCGAGCTGAACGACGGGCGAGCTGAACGACGGGCGAGCTGAACGACGGGCGGCTTGAGTGACGGGCGGTTTGAGCGACGGGGTGCCTGAGTGACGGGCGGTTTGAGCGACGGGCGGCTTGAGTGACGGGCTGGCCTGAAAGACGGGCTGGCCTGAGCGACGGGCGGCCTGGGCGACGGGCGGCTTGAGCGACGGCGGCCTGGGCGACGGGCTGGCTTGAGCGACGGGCGGCTTGAGCGACGGGGTGCCTGAACGACGGGCGGCTTGAGCGACGGGGTGCCTGAACGACGGGCGGCTTGAGCGACGGGGTGCCTGAACGACGGGCTGGCCTGAACGACGGGCCGACCTGAGCGACGGGCGACCTGAGCGACAAGCCGCCCTGAGCGACGAGGGGTGACGGAGCTCAGGGCCCCGGGGCCAGGATGACCGCATGACTGCAGCCACTTCGCGCCGCGCTCACTCCTTCAACGCGGCAGCCGCCCAGTACGCGGCCCACCGCCCCTCCTATCCCCCCGCCCTCCTCGACGCCGTCGAGCACCTGGCGGGCCGCCCCCTCGCCGGGGCCCGCGTGCTCGACGTCGGCGCGGGCACGGGCATCGCGACCGCTCTCCTCGTCGACCGCGGCGCCGACGTCGTCGCGGTGGAGCCGGGCGACGGGATGGGACGCGAGTTCCGCCGCACGCTGCCGGACACCCCCCTCGTGCGGGGCGACGGCGACCACCTGCCGTTCACGGACGGCTCGGCCGACCTCATCACGTACGCCCAGGCCTGGCACTGGACGGATCAGGAACGCTCCGTCCCGGAAGCCCTCCGCGTACTGCGCCCCGGCGGCGCGCTCGCCCTGTGGTGGAACATCGCGGACCACACGCTGCCGTGGCTCTCCGCGCAGGACGCGCGGATCGCCCGCTGCCTGGGGTTCGACGACGGCGCGCGGCGCACCGCGGACCGGACGAGCGAGCTGACGACGGCCCTGGACTTCCGCCGGGACCGGATCCGCTGGAGCCGCCGGATCCCCCTCGACTCCCACCTCGCCAACATCGGCAGCCACTCGGCCTTCCTGGTCCTCGGCAAGGAACGCACGGCCGCCTTCCTCACCGAGGAGCGCACGGAACTCCTGAAGGTCTTCCCGGACGAAATCGTCGAGGAGAGCTACGTCGTCGACCTACTGCTGGCGATCCGCCCCACCCCCTGAGCCTCCGTCTCCTGCGACACCTGCCTCCGCCTCCTGCGCCTCCTGCGCCTCCTGAGCCCCCGCCTCGCCCCGACACAGCCCCTGACATGCCCCCGAAAACCAGGCCACCACTTGACGCCCCCCGAGGCGGGAGCGCCATAATCATCACATGATGAATATCGAGGAACCGCCTGCCATCGAGGCGAGGGACCTGACCGTCGTCCGAGGCCCCCGCACAGTCCTCCGCGCCCTGGACTTCACCGTCCCGAAGGGCCAGATCACCGGCCTTCTGGGCCCCTCAGGGTGCGGCAAATCCACCCTCATGCGCGCGGTGGTCGGCACCCAGGCCAAGGTCACCGGCACCCTGAACGTCCTCGACCACCCGGCCGGCGCCCCCAGCCTCCGGTCCCGCATCGGCTACGTGACCCAAGATCCCTCCGTCTACGACGACCTGACCGTCCGCCAGAACCTGGACTACTTCGCCGCGATCCTGGACCCCGGCCGCGGCCCCGCCGCCCACCGCCGCCACGACCACGTCACGCGAGCCATCGACGACGTCGACCTGACGACGCACGCCGACGCCCTCGCGGGCAACCTCTCCGGAGGCCAGCGCAGCCGCGTCTCCCTGGCCGTCGCCCTCCTCGGCGCCCCGGAGCTCCTCGTGCTCGACGAACCCACCGTCGGCCTCGACCCCGTACTCCGCCGCGACCTGTGGAACCTCTTCCACTCCATCGCCGCCGACCGAGGCACCACGATCCTCGTCTCCTCGCACGTCATGGACGAGGCCGAACGCTGCCACCGCCTCCTCCTCATGCGCGAAGGCGAACTCCTCGCCGACGACACCCCGGAAGCCCTCCGCACCCGCACCGCCACCGAAACCGTCGAGGCGGCCTTCCTGCACCTGGTCGACGAGGCAGTAGCCGCGTCCAGGAGCGACGCCACCAGCACCAGCTCTACCTCCACTAACAGCACCACCCCCACCAGGAGCCCCCGATGAACACCTACCGCACCCTCGCCACCGCGGCCCGTGTCCTGCGGCAGCTCCGCCACGACCCCCGCTCCATCGCGCTGATGCTGCTCGTCCCCTGCGTGATGCTGCTGCTCCTGCGCTACGTGTTCGACGGCAGCCCGGCGACCTTCGACTCCATCGGCGCCTCGCTGCTCGGCATCTTCCCCCTCATCACGATGTTCCTCGTGACCTCGATCGCGACCCTCCGCGAACGCACATCCGGCACCCTCGAACGCCTCCTCGCCATGCCCCTGGCCAAGGGCGATCTCATCGCGGGCTACGCCCTCGCCTTCGGGTTCCTCGCCGTCATCCAGTCGGTCCTCGCCACCGGCCTCGCCCTGTGGGCCCTCGGCCTCGACGTCACAGGATCCGCCTGGCTGCTGCTCCTGGTCGCGCTCCTCGACGCCCTGCTCGGCACGGCACTGGGCCTCTTCGTCTCCGCCTTCGCGGCCTCCGAGTTCCAGGCCGTCCAGTTCATGCCGGCCGTGATCTTCCCCCAGCTCCTCCTCTGCGGCCTGTTCACCCCGCGCGACAAGATGCAACCGGCCCTCGAAGCGATCTCCAACGTCCTCCCCATGTCGTACGCCGTGGACGGCATGAACGAAGTCCTCCGCCACCCCTCCGTCACCGGCGACTTCGTACGCGACGCCGTCATCGTCGCGGGCTGCGCCGTACTCGTCCTCGCCCTGGGCGCCGCCACCCTCCGCCGCCGCACGGCCTGACCCAGCAATGCGAGGATGACCCCACCAAGCCGAAGCGCTGACCTGCTCCAAGCTGAAGCGCTGACCCGCTGACCCGCACCTGGAGGGTGACCCACACATGCCCCAGCCCGTCGCAGTCCTCGGCACCGGCAAGATCGGCGAAGCCCTCCTCAGCGGAATGATCCGAGCCGGCTGGGCCCCCGCCGACCTCCTGGTCACCACCCGCCGCTCCGAACGCGCCGCCGAACTCCGCACCCGCTACGGCGTCGAACCCGTCAGCAACGCCGACGCCGCCAAGCAGGCCGACACCCTCATCCTCGCCGTCAAGCCTCAGGACATGGGCCGCCTCCTCGACGAGCTCGCCCCGCACATCACGCCCGACCGCCTGATCATCAGCGCCGCCGCCGGCATCACCACCTCCTTCATCGAGGAGCGCCTCGCCGACAGCACCCCCGTCGTCCGCGTCATGCCCAATACCCCGGTCCTCGTGGACGAAGGCATGTCCGTCATCTCCGCCGGCAGCCACGCCACCGCCGCCCACCTCGCCCACACCGAGGAGATCTTCGGCGCCGTCGGCAAGACCCTCCGCGTCCCCGAGACCCAGCAGGACGCCTGCACCGCCCTCTCTGGCTCAGGCCCGGCGTACTTCTACTACCTGGTCGAGGCCATGACCGACGCGGGCATCCTCCTCGGCCTGCCCCGCGACAAGGCCCACGACCTCATCGTCCAGGCCGCGATCGGCGCCGCCGTGATGCTCCGAGACAGCGGCGAACATCCGGTCAAGCTCCGTGAGAACGTCACCTCCCCAGCCGGCACCACGATCAACGCCATCCGCGAACTCGAGAACCACGGCGTACGAGCAGCCCTCATCGCCGCACTCGAAGCCGCCCGCGACCGCAGCCGCGAACTGGCCTCCGGCAACAACAGCTGACCGCCCGCCGCCGGGGCGCCCACCGCGGCGCCCCGACACCGGCCCCTGTGCCTACCGCGCCTCGTCCACCGGAGGCAGCAGGCCGATCGCGCGATAGGCGGTGTCCACCGTCGGCCTGGACATCTCCCTGGCCCGCTCAGCCCCCCGCCGCAACACCTCCTCTACATACGCGGGATCAGCAACCAGCTCCTTGTGCTTCTCCTGCACGGGCCTCAGCATCTCCACCACTGCATCAGCGGTGTCCTTCTTCAAAGCCCCGTACGACTCATACACACCGCTCAAGCCCTCGGGGCTCCCACCCTCACAGGACGCCAGGATCTCCAGCAGGTTCGAGATCCCCGGCTTGGCCTCCCGGTCGTACTCGACCTCGCTCCCGCTGTCCGTGACAGCGCGCAGGATCTTCTTCCGTACGACGTCCGGCTCGTCGAGGAGATAGATGATCCCGGCCCCGGCATCGCCGGACTTCCCCATCTTCGAAGCCGGATCCTGCAGATCCATGACCCTGGCCGCCACCTTGGGATACGTGGCCCGCGGCACCACGAACGTGTGTCCGTACCGCTGGTTGAACCGCACGGCCAGATCCCGGGTGAGCTCGACGTGCTGCACCTGGTCGTCCCCGACCGGCACCTCGTCCGCCCCGTACGCCAGGATGTCCGCCGCCATCAGCACGGGATAGGTGAGCAGCGAAAGCCGCACACTCCCGCCGCGGGCCCGCTCAAGGGCGGATTTCTCCTTGTACTGGATCATCCGCCGCATCTCGCCGTCCGTCGCGACGCACTCGAGCAGATACGAGAGCCGGGCGTGCTCGTCCACATGACTCTGTACGAACACGGTGGCCCGCTCGGGATCGATCCCCGACGCAAGCAACAGCGTCGCCGCCTGTCGACTGAGCCTGCGTACCCGGCCGGGATCGTGGTCCACGGTCAGGGCGTGCAGATCGACGACGCTGAACAGCGACTCGGCGCGGTGCTGATCAACTTCTGCCCACTGGCGCACGGCGCCCAGGTAGTTCCCCAAGGTCAGGTGTCCCGTCGGCTTGACCCCGCTGAAGATCCTCGTCATCTCTCCACCTCTTGCTCAGGACCGCCGGCCCGCCGACCGGGCTCCGGGTCCTCCAGGGGGAGAAACAAGAAACGGCCGCCGAGTCGGCAGCCGTTGGGTACATGCGTATGTACGGCCGCCGTCAGGCGGCCCACCACAGCTGGGTGTGCGCATGCGTAGTCACGGCTCCTACGGTAGCCCTCGCGGGCCACCGCGTACCAGGGTTGACACGCCCAGACCGCGTACGTAGTGTTCTCCGAGTTGTCCGGCGTGAGCGCCGACCTCTGGTCGGTCCCCGGGCAGCCATTCCGCAAGAACCATTCAAGCGATCGATGTCGTGTCTCTTCGATGACCCGTCGTCTGCTCGTTTTCATGCGCTTTTGCGAAATGAGGAATCCACGTTCGAAAGGACGCCCCGATTAGGTCGGGAGCCCGGATTCCGCTAAAGTCTCACTCGTCGGAACGGCCCAACAGCCGGGAAGACAAACCCCGCTGACTGGGAATCAGGCCCGAAAG
>NZ_BAAAUG010000216.1:0-30942 GCF_039533825.1 Streptomyces rectiviolaceus | reverse complement strand
CCCGGCGCACACCGCTCGGCGGGCAGCAGATCGCCGATGCGGAAGGCCACCGACATCGCGCGGCGCCGCGCGGCCTGCGTGACGAAGCGGACGCCGTCGCCGTCCGGCACCGCGAGGGACACCGACTCGTCGAGCTCGTCCGCGAGCCGGGCGGTGCGCGCCGCGACCTCGCCGCTGAGCCCGCTCGCCGCGAGGTAGGCGTTGCCGAGCTCCATCAGGCGGGGCGTGAGGTGGAGTTCCTGGCCGTGCTCGCGTACGTAGCCGATGCGGGCCAGGGTCGCCACGACCCGGTCCACCGTCGAACGGGCCAGGCCGGTGGCGCGGACCAGGTCGCCCGCCCTGGCCTGGTCGGCGACCGCGAGGGCGCGAAGCACCGCGAGGCCGCGCTCCAGGGGGCGTACGGACTCTTCTGGCATGGCGCCGCTCCTCGCACGGGTGGGAAACGGATGCCCCGGAAGTGGATGCCCCGCAACCGTTGACAGCCGCTGGGTCCAGTCGGAGACTCCCGTCAGCACATTATGAACGAAAGTTCACCAGACGAACAAGTGGAGGGGTCGGCCGATGCGCACCACCGTCGGAATCATCGGAGCCGGACCGGCGGGCCTGCTTCTCGCCCGCCTGCTGCACAACGCCGGCATCGATTCCGTCGTCCTGGAGACCCGGGACCGCCCCTACGTGGAGCAGCGCCAGCGCGCCGGGATCCTGGAGCAGGGCACCGTCGACGTCCTGCGCGAGGCGGGCGCCGCCGCCCGCATGGACCGCGATGGCATCCCGCACGACGGCATCGAGCTGCGCTTCGACCGCCGCAGGCACCGCGTCGACTTCCCCGCGCTGACCGGCGGCAGGTCCGTGATGGTCTACGCCCAGACCGAGGTCTGCAAGGACCTCATAGCCCTCCAGCTCGCCGCCGGGGGCCCGTTGCTCTTCGAGGCCGAGGCGCTGGCCGTCGAGGGCGCCGAGAGCGAGAGCCCGCGCGTCCGCTTCCGCCACCAGGGCCGCGAGGACGTCCTGGAGTGCGACTACGTGGTGGGCTGCGACGGCTCCTGGGGCGTAGCCCGCAAGGCCGTGCCCGCCGATGTCTCACGGGTCTTCGAGCGGACGTACCCCTTCGGCTGGCTCGGCATCCTCGCCGACGTGCCGCCCTCGCACGACGAGCTGGTCTACGCCCGCCACGACCGCGGCTTCGCGCTCCTGTCCATGCGCTCGCCCACGGTCACGCGCGCCTACCTCCAGGTCCCCGCGGGCACGGACGCCGCCGACTGGGGCGACGAGGAGATCTGGGACGAGCTGGACCGCCGCCTGGAGACGGACGACCCGGCCTGGACGCTGAAACGCGGACCCATCACCTCCAAGTCCGTCACCCCCATGCGCAGTCACGTCCACGAGCCCATGCGGCACGGACGCGTCTTCCTCGCCGGGGACGCCGCCCACATCGTCCCGCCCACCGGCGCGAAGGGCCTCAACCTCGCCGTCGGCGACGTCGTCACCTTCGCCCGCGCGCTCGTCGAGTACCGCGAGACCGGCTCCGACGCCCGCCTGGAGGCGTACTCCGCGACCTGCCTGCGCCGCGTCTGGCAGGCCGAGCGCTTCTCGTACGCGATGACCACGATGCTGCACCGCGCCCCCGAAGCCACCCCCTTCGACGACCGTATCCAGCTCGCTCAGCTGGACCGCATCACCACCGCTCGCTCGGCGGAGACCGACCTCGCCGAGAGCTACACGGGCTTCCCCCTCGACTGAGCCCGCCGCACCTCCGTCCCCCGGAACGTCCCCACTCCACAAAGAAGTGAGAGCCCCGTGACCGCTCCCCAAGGCGCCGCGCCCCAGCGGACCTTCAGATCCGTCGCCCCCGTCATAGCCCTGTGCTGGCTCGTCGTCTTCTTCGACGGCATGGACGTCAACATCTACGGCGCCGTGATGCCGCACCTCATCGACGACAAGGGCTTCGGCTTCACCGCGTCGACCGCGGGCACCATCGGCTCCTGGACCACCTTCGGCATGCTGATCGGCGCCCTCGGCTGCGGCACCCTCACCGACTGGATCGGCCGCAAGCCGATGGTCACGGGCAGCGTCGCGCTGTTCTCGCTGGGCTCCGCCATCTGCGCGCTCGCGCCCACCGCCGCCGTCTTCGGCGGCGGACGGTTCATCGCCGGGCTCGGGCTCGGCGGTCTGATGCCGATCAGCCTCGCGATCGTCGCCGAGTTCGCGCCGCGGCGCAGGGCCGCCCTCGCCACCGGCCTGATGATGACCTCGTACCACGCGGGCGGCATGGCGGCCACGGGCCTCGGACTCTGGCTCGGGCCCGACCACGGCTGGCGCGTCGTCTTCTGGGCGGGTGTGATCCCCGCGGCCGTCGCCATCCCCCTCGTACTGAAGTGGCTGCCCGAATCGCCCGGCGTGCTGCTCTCCAAGGGCCGCACCAGCGAGGCCGAGGCCGTCGCCGCCCGGTACCTGCTGCCGTCCCCGACGCTCGCCGAAGCCCCCGAGGCGGGCGCCAAGGGCCGCTTCGCCGCCGTCGCCTCGCTCTTCGGCCCCGGCCAGCGGTTCGCGACCCCGCTCCTGTGGCTCGCCTCCTTCGCCGGGCTCCTCCTCGTCTACGGGGTCTCCACCTGGCTCCCCGAGCTGATGCGCGCCTCCGGCTACTCCCTCTCCTCCTCCGTCACCTTCCTCATGGTGATCAACGCGGGCGGCATCGTGGGCATGCTCGTCGCGGGGCGGATGGCGGACAAGTTCGGCGCCGTGCGGATCTCCGCGATCTGGTTCCTGCTCACCGCCTGCGGAACCTTCCTCCTCAGGGCCGAGCTGCCCCTGGGCGTCGCCTACGTGATCGTCTTCATGACCGGCATCTGGCTCTTCTCGGCGCAGGTGATGGTCTACGCATCCGCCCCTTCCGTCTACACGCCCGCCCAGCGCGCCACCGGGCTCGGCTGGATCACCGGCGTCGGGCGCACCGGCGCGGTCGTCGGACCGTGGCTGGGAGGCGCCGTCGTCTCCGGCGGAAACGCGTCCCTCGGATTCACCACGTTCGCCGTGGCCGCCGTGCTCGGAGCCGTCGCGATCTCGCTGGTGCCACTCGTCCGGCGCAGCCGCCGCACCCCGGCCGACGAGGGTGGATCCACGGCCTCAGCGGGAACAGAGAGCACCGGGCCGGTCGTTCTTGGTCACAAGGAGGGAAAGATCCTCCCCAAGCACTAGGGTCTTCCTTTTGCCTACGCATTACTCTTGACCCAAAGCCACGCACGGTGGCCATGGAGGAGTGAAATGAGGAGCAGCAACCCGGTCTTCTCGCGACGGGGGTTCAGCCGCGACAACGGCTACGCGGGCTTCGGCACGCAGCCGCAGGCCGGGGGACCCGCAGTCGGGACGCAGACCCAGCAGGGCAACCCGTACGCGGGTGCCGGCCAGCAGGCGCCCGCCAATCCGTACGCGACGAACCCGTACGCCCAGCAGGACCTGCAGCACGGCGCCCCCCAGGCGCCCGTAACCACCGCCGGCCGTATGACGATGGACGACGTCGTCATGCGTACGGCCACCACGCTCGGCACGCTCCTGGTCACGGCGGCGCTCGCCTGGGCGCTGCTGCCGGTGGACGACGCCAACATCAGCAAGTCGTTCGGCATCGCGATCGGCGCAGGCCTCGTCGCGATGGTGCTCGGCCTGGTGCAGGCCTTCAAGCGCAAGGCATCGCCCGCGCTGATCCTGACGTACGCCGCCCTGGAAGGTGTCTTCCTCGGCGTCGTCTCCAGCATCGTCGACAACCGCATCGCGGACGGCGCGGCCATGCAGGCCGTGCTCGGCACGATGGCCGTCTTCGTCGGTGTCCTCGTCGCCTACAAGGCGGGCTGGATCCGCGTCAACCGTCGCTTCTACGGCTTCGTGATGGCCGCGGCGATGGGCTTCCTGCTCCTGACCGCCGTGAACCTGCTGTTCGCGGTCTTCGGCGGCGGTGACGGCCTCGGCTTCCGCAGCGGCGGCCTCGGCATCGTCTTCGGCATCGTCGGCATCCTGCTCGGCGCGTGCTTCCTTGCCCTGGACTTCAAGCAGGTCGAGGACGGCATCGCGTACGGCGCTCCGAAGGAAGAGGCCTGGCTCGCGGCGTTCGGTCTGACGATGACGCTCGTCTGGATCTACCTCGAGTTCCTGCGCCTGATCGCCATCCTGCAGGGCAACGACTGACGCGGCTGATCAGATCAACGAAGGGCCCCGCGGAACATATGTTCCGCGGGGCCCTTCGCCGTGTGTGAGGGGACAGGGGGAGTCAGAGCAGCTTGCGGGCAGCCCGCCGCAAGTCGTACTCGTGAATGATTGCCTTGGCGTGCCCATAAGCCAGGTTGTGCTCCATGCGGAGCCAGCTGACCTTCTCCTCGAAGCGGAAGAGAGAGGGGCCTTCGTCCACGGCGCGAATCCAGTCGGAGATCTCACGACCGGTGCAGTGGGGGATGCGGGCGAGCAGATTGCGGTGGGTCTCCTCGGAGAAGACTTGGGACATCGGCGCCTCCGGACGCGTCGCGATGTGTTCCGTCCTTCACGCCACCGTGCCTGAGCGTTGGGGCGTTGGCAACAGTCCTGCCCGGGCGCATAAGGTCGCCGGGTGCTTGATACGACGCCTTTGACGGCCGCAGTGGACCAATTCGCCGACCGGTTGCGGGCCGCACCGCAGAGTCGCCTGCAGCGGGGGGCGGCGACCGAGGCGCTCGCTCTGGCCAGGGAACTGGCGGCGTGGGCGCAGCGGATCGAGGTGCCGGACGAGGAGCCCCGGGAGATGCCGGACGCCGGGATGTTCGCGGCGGCCGACCAAATCACGGTCGCGGGGCGGGATCTGGCCCTTGTGCTCGAGGATTCCGGTCAGCTCGCGGAGGCGCTGACGCTCGTGGAGAAGGCGCAGAAGCGCGCCGGGGTCTGACGTGTGAGGTGTGACGTGTGACCCCGGCCGGGCGCCGGGGTCGCTTCGGTCAGACCGAGGCGATGACGCGGTCCGCCAGGATGTAGACGTTCTCGGTGCCGCACTCGAAGGTCAGGGCGTAGGCACCGGAGACTCCGGAGCCGCCGAGCAGGACCGGGGCGTGGCCGTCGCGCAGGGCGTCGGCGAGCAGCTCCGCGGTCTCGCGGTGGCCCGGGGTCATGCAGAGCGTCGTGCCGTCGGTGAAGACGTAGACGTCCAGCGTGCCGAGCGGTCCCGGGCGGACGTCGGCGAGCGCCGTGCGGGCGTCGGCCAGTTCCTCAAGACAGGCGACAGTGCGCTCGTGGTCGCCGTTGACGGGGGACTGCACCGGCACGAAATCCGGGTGCGAGGGGTGGCGGCGGCGGGCCGCGGCCAGCTCCGGGGAGTCTCCCGCGAACTCGTCGGCCGGGTCGGCGTACGGCTCGATGACCGGCTCAAGGCTGTCCGCCTCCAGGCCGGAGAAGTCCGCCTGGCGGGGCAGGAACAGCTCGTCGGCCATGTCGGAGAGGCCCGGCAGGCCGCTCAGGAGCGAGGGCGCGTCAGAGGCGTCACGGGCTTCCTGGGCGGCCCAGAAGGCACGCGCCTCGGCCAGCTCGCGCTCCCGTTCCTCGGCGAGTGCCTCGGCGACAGCCGTGCGTATCTCGTCGGTGTCCGGAGTCGTGCGGGCGGCGGGCACGGTGGCGTGTGCGGTCGCCGAGTGGCTCTGGGCCAGCTCGGTGCGCAGGGCGGTAATTTCTGCGAGCTGCTTCCGAAGCCCGTGCACGGCGTGCAGGGCGGCGGCGCCCACGGCCGTGGCAGCGGCCGTGGAGAGCAGCAAGGCAAGAGGCAAAGCGCTCACTGACGTACTCCCGGTTTCAAGTCGACCCCCGACTTCCTACATCAGCTTGAAGCCTGCACGATCCACCTGTCAGTGCATTACGTCACGAATTGGACAGGTCTTTCGGCCCGGTGTTTATCCACAGACGTGCTCTGACCTGGGCATATGCATCTCCCCCAGGAGATAGGTCACATCCTGGGGGAGATTGAGTCACGAATCAATGGAGACGGGAGGGATCCGCAGGGTCCTGAGGGTCAGCTGAGGCGCTCGATGACCATCGCCATGCCCTGGCCGCCGCCGACGCACATCGTCTCCAGACCGAACTGCTTGTCGTGGAACTGGAGGGAGTTGATGAGCGTGCCGGTGATGCGGGCGCCGGTCATTCCGAAGGGGTGGCCGACGGCGATGGCGCCGCCGTTGACGTTCAGCTTGTCGATCGGGATGTTCAGGTCGCGGTAGGAGGGGATCACCTGGGCGGCGAAGGCCTCGTTGATCTCGAAGAGGTCGATGTCGTCGACGGTGAGACCGGCGCGGGAGAGGGCCTGCTTCGACGCCTCCACCGGGCCGAGGCCCATGATCTCGGGGGAGAGGCCGGTGACGCCGGTGGAGACGATGCGGGCCAGCGGGGTCAGGCCGAGCTCGCGGGCCTTGGTGTCGCTCATGATCACGAGGGCGGCGGCGCCGTCGTTGAGCGGGCAGCAGTTGGCGGCGGTGACGCGGCCGTCGGGGCGGAAGACGGGCTTGAGGCCCTCGACGCCTTCGAGGGTGACGCCGGCGCGCGGCCCGTCGTCCTTGCTGACGACGGTCCCGTCGGGGGTGGTGACGGGGGTGATCTCCCTCTCCCAGAACCCGTTCTTGAGGGCTTCCTCGGCGAGGTTCTGGGACCGGACCCCGAACTCGTCCATGTCCTGACGGGTGACGCCCTTGGCGCGGGCCAGGTTCTCGGCGGTCTGCCCCATCGCGATGTACGCGTCCGGGATCAGGCCGTCCTGGCGGGGGTCGTGCCAGTCGGAGCCTTCGCTCTTGGAGACGGCCTCGGTGCGGGCCTCGGCGTCGGCGAAGAGGGGGTTGTGGGTGTCAGGGAGCCCGTCGCTGGACCCCTTGATGCTGCGGGACACCATCTCCACACCGGCGGAGATGAAGACGTCGCCCTCCCCGGCCTTGATGGCGTGCAGGGCCATACGGGAGGTCTGCAGGGAGGAGGAGCAGTACCGGGTGATGGTGCAGCCCGGCAGGTGGTCCATGCCCATCTGCACGGCGACGATGCGGCCGAGGTTGTGCCCCTGCTCGCCGCCCGGCAGACCACAGCCGAGCATCAGGTCGTCGATGAGCTTCGGGTCGAGCTCGGGGACCTTGGCGAGGGCGGCCTCGATGATCGTGGCGGTCAGGTCGTCCGGGCGCAGATCCTTCAGGGAGCCCTTGAAGGCGCGGCCGATCGGGGTGCGGGCTGCAGAGACGATCACGGCTTCGGGCATGCGTGCACTCCAGTGACGAGGGGGCAGGACTCACTGGGAAGTTACCTGCACGTATCGCGGTCAGTCATCGGGCGGGGACTGTGATGCGGGCCGCATTTTTCTAAGCGCTTGCTCAGTCCTGCGGGGGTGCCGCGGGGAGTGCCGCGGGGGCGCCATGGGTCGACGCCCCCGCAGGGCCCGGCTACTGCGGCAGCGGAGACGGGTCCGGGGCGTGGATGCGCCGCCGGCGCCGGCGCTTGAGGAGGGCCCAAGGACCCCGCGGCCCCGTGGGCATCGCGGCCGCCACCTCCGTGCCGCCTTCCGAGGCGGCCTGCGCAGCCGCCCGGGCCACCGGCAGGAAGCCTTCGCGCCGCGACACATCGGGGCGCTCCTCCTCCGGCCACAGCCCCAGCGCGGCGCACAGCGTCGGCAGCACCGCCATCGCAGCAGTCGCGTACCCCTCCGCGGAGGGGTGGTAGTTGTCAGGACCGAACAGCTCCCGCGGGTTCGCGAGGAACTCGGGACCAAGGAGGTCCCCGAGCGACACCGTCCGCCCGCCCTGCTCGACCACGCCGATCGTCTGCGCGGCGGCCAGCTGCCGCGACACCCGCCGCGCCATCCACCGCAACGGCTGATAGACGTTCTCCACCGTCCCCAGATCGGGACAGGTCCCGACCACGACCTCCGCCCCTGCCGTACGCAGCCTGCGCACCGCCGCCGACAGATGGCGCACGGAACGCGTCGCGGGCATCCGGTGCGTCACGTCGTTCGCGCCGATCATCACGACGCAGACGTCCGGCACCCAGGACGAAGGCTCGGAAAGGATCAGCGCCACTTGGCGGTCCAGGTCGTCCGACTGGGCGCCCGGCAGCGCCACGTTCCGCAGCTCCACCGGCCGCTCGGCCACCGCGGCGAGCCCCGCGGCCAGCAGGGCGCCGGGAGTCTGCCGGGCCCGGTACACCCCCTGACCCGCGGCGGTCGAATCGCCGAGCATCGCGAACCGCAAGGGCTCCGCGCCGTCCGGCCGGTCCGCGAACCCCCAGCCGTAGCGTCCGTCCGCCCGTGGCGGAGCCGCATGCTCCCCGCTGTTCCCGACGGTCCGCTTCGCCAGCTGCACCTCGGCGAGGACCACTCCCACGGCCGCCGCCCCGAGCAGCCCGATGCCTCCGCCGCCGTACGCCGCGCCCGCAGCGATCCGCCGCGCCACCCTCGCCCTCGACATGCCCTGCAGCCACCTCCTCGTAGTCATACCGCCCTACATCAACTCATTGCCCCGTAAGGACGGTCGGCCAATCGCAAGCGGAGGTGAACGACTGAACGGGACCCTTAGGCTGACGGCACCCATTCGTCGCACTACATCGCAGCCCGGAGACAACGGTGCAATTCCACGACTCGATGATCAGCCTCGTCGGCAACACCCCGCTGGTGAGGCTCAACAATGTGACCGCGGGCATTCAGGCGACCGTCCTGGCCAAGGTCGAGTACTTCAACCCCGGCGGTTCCGTGAAGGACCGCATCGCGCTGCGCATGATCGAGGCGGCGGAGCAGAGCGGGGAGCTCAAGCCCGGCGGCACGATCGTCGAGCCGACGTCCGGCAACACCGGGGTCGGGCTCGCCATCGTGGCCCAGCAGAAGGGCTACAAGTGCATTTTCGTGTGCCCGGACAAGGTCTCCCTCGACAAGATCAATGTGTTGCGCGCGTACGGGGCCGACGTCGTCGTCTGCCCCACGGCCGTTGATCCCGAGCACCCGGACTCGTACTACAACGTCTCCGACCGCCTCGTGAGCGAGACCCCCGGCGCCTGGAAGCCCGACCAGTACAGCAACCCGAACAACCCCCTCTCCCACTACCACTCCACCGGCCCCGAGCTGTGGGAGCAGACGGAAGGGAAGATCACCCATTTCGTGGCAGGCATCGGGACCGGCGGCACCATCTCCGGGACCGGCGGATATCTGAAGGAGATCTCCAAGGGGGGCGTCACCGTCGTCGGTGCCGACCCCGAGGGGTCCGTGTACTCCGGCGGCTCCGGGCGGCCCTACCTCGTCGAGGGCGTCGGTGAGGACTTCTGGCCTACCGCGTACGACCGCAACGTGACCGATGAGATCGTCGCCGTGTCCGACAAGGACTCCTTCCAGATGACGCGGCGGCTCGCCAAGGAGGAGGGGCTGCTCGTCGGCGGGTCCTGCGGCATGGCCGTCGTCGCCGCGCTGCGGGTCGCGGAGCGGCTCGGGCCCGACGATGTCGTGGTCGTGCTCCTGCCCGACTCCGGGCGTGGCTACATGAGCAAGATCTTCAGCGATGAATGGATGAACGACTACGGATTCCTGGAGCAGGCCGGCGACGCGCCTCGCGTCGGTGACGTACTGAGCCGCAAGGAGGGTGGCGAGCTGCCCTCACTCGTCCACATGCACCCGGAGGAGACGGTCGGCGAGGCCATCGACGTACTGCGTGAGTACGGCGTCTCGCAGATGCCCATCGTCAAGCCGGGCGCGGGCCACCCGGACGTGATGGCGGCCGAGGTCATCGGCTCCGTCGTCGAACGCGAGCTCCTGGACGCCCTGTTCACGCAGCGCGCCTCGCTCTCCGACCCGCTCGAGAAGCACATGTCGGACCCGCTGCCGCAGGTCGGCTCCGGTGAGCCGGTCGCCGACCTGATGTCGGTGCTCGGCAGGGCCGACGCGGCGATCGTCCTGGTCGAGGGAAAGCCGACCGGTGTGGTGAGCCGTCAGGACCTGCTGGCGTTCCTGGCGGAGCAGCAGGGGCAGTAGCAGGCAGGGCAGTTGGCCGTTGGCCACTGGGTGCCGTGTGCCGTGTGCCGTGAGCCGTGGTGCGAACTTCGCGGAAGTGGTACGAGCGCGTCACGTCCGCGCAGCACCCGCTTAACACGGCTCCGGCACATTGGTTGTTGTCGGCGTACAGGAACTCCGGAGCGGCTCCCGGACCTCTGAACGCCTGGACGCGAGGCCCGGTCCTGACCCGGCACGCGTCCCTCGCGGGGATCGCCGTCGTCCCGCCCCCTGGGAAACCGGGGGTGCGGCGGTCCCCGCGCATGAACCCGCGGTCACCTGGAGTCGGCTCTGCCGAGGCCTTCCGGCACCCCATGGGCGAGGACCAGCTTCAGGAGCAGTACGGCCGGCAGCCAGTCGAGCCCCGGAGGGGCGTCGACGTAGGCCGCCACCATGATCCCGGTGACGACGAAGGCGAGGGCGACCGGTCGTTTCAGCCGCTCTGCCACGAGGTCCACGGTGATCGCGCCGGTGAGGGCCCAGGCGTACCAGAGCAGCCCCCACCACCAGGTGCCGCCCGGTATCACGAGGGCGATCAGAACCGGCTGGAAGTGGAGCGCCGTGAAGCCCACCGGGTGGTGGATGAAGCGGGCGAACACCGAGTCGGTGAAGGTGAGCGGGGAGTGGTAAAAGCGCTTGGCGGTGTCAAGGCCGTTGGCGACGACGCCACCGGCCAGATCGTGGACGAGCAGGGCGCCGATGAGCCACTGCCACCAGGACCAGCCAAGGCCTTGTCCGCCGACCACCAGTGCGCCGATGCCGAACGCGGAGACCGCGTAGGCGAGTCCCTTTTCGGCGCGGGTGGCACCGGCGCCGAAGGCCCAACTGGGCTTGGCCGCTCCCACTTCCGCTTCCGCTCCCACATCAGCTTCCGCTTCCACTGTGGATCCTCCAGGGGGATGGGGGCGTGCCGTCAGGCGGCGCGGCCCGGCAGGAAGTGCGACAGGGCGGCGAGCGCTTCCCGGTTGTCCAGGTCGGGGTCGAGCATCCGGTGCAGCAGCATGCCGTCGATCAGCGCGATCAGTACGGTCTCGCTTCCGGCCGGTGCGCCCGGGTGAACTCCCTTGAGCCAGCCGCGTAGTCGAGCCCTGGTCTCGGTGAGCGACTCCCGCAGTACGTCGCCGAGCAGCGGCTCACGGGCCGCGCCCGCGATCAGCTCGACCGTCAGCCGGGCGGTTCTGCCGTCGTGCGGGGCGGACAGCAGCTCGATCAGTTTGGAGTGCGCCTCTTCGAGCGTCGTGGTTCCGCTGAGCTCCTCGGTCACCGGGTCGAATACCTGCTCGCCGGCCCGGCGGGCGATGGCCGCCTTCAGCGCCGGAAGCCCGCCCCAGTAGTAGTGGATCAGGCCCAGGTTGGCGCCTGCGCGCTCGGCGACGGAGCGGGTGGTGACACCGGGCCAGCCGGCCTCCGCCAGCAACTCCACGCCGGCGTCGGCCAACTGCCCGCGTCGGCGCTCACCGCGCGGTGAGGCCGACCGGTCGGCTGAGTTAGTCATGTGACTAATTTAGCGTTCCGTCGGCGTCTTGTCCGACGCTTCGTCAGTACCCCTGGATCCGCGCGGCCGCATGGCTCACGGCCACCGTGTGCGTGACCCAGCCGGTGGCCGTCTGGAGGTGGAGCTGGAAGGCCGGCGGCTCGGGTGCGTAGCCCATGGTGCGGTCCGGGTGCAGCGTCAGGGAGCTCTGGAGGTACGTCGACGGGGCGGTCGACAGGGTCGTGCCCGCGTAGGCGCCGGTGATCGGGCGGTGGACGTGGCCCGCGAGGACCCGGACCACGTGGGGGTGGCGGGCCAGGACCTCCGCCAGGGCTTCGCCGTCCGTGAGGCGCATGCCGTCCAGGAACGGGATGCCGATGTCCGCCGGCGGGTGATGCACGCAGACCAGGGCGGGGACCTCGGGGCGTGCCGCCAACCGCTCGTCCAGCCAGGCGAGTTGGGCCTCGCCCAGGTGGCCGTGTCCGGCGCCGGGCACGTTCGAGTCCAGGGCGAGCAGCGTCAGGTCGTCGTACTCGACGGCGTAGCGCGTGGTGTGCGTGCCGCCGAGCTGCGGCTCGCCGCCGAACGTCTTGACCAGGGCCGCCGGATCGTCGTGGTTGCCGGTCGTCAGGTGCAGGGGCAGCGGGAAGTCCGCGATGAGTTCGCGCAGCTGCTCGTACTCGTCGGGGTGGCCGTGTTCCGTCAGGTCGCCGGTGAGCACGACGCAGGTGGGCCGGGGTTCCAGGGCCAGGACGCGCCCGAGCGCGCGGCGCAGACCGGCCGCCGGCTCGGCGGCCAATGGGCCGGTGGTGAGGTGCAGGTCACTGAGGTGCGCGACGGAGATGCTCATAACGGCACGGTCCGTCCCACCCGGCCCCCCGCGCCACCGGTCCAGCTCACAGCAGAATCCCGGGCCCTGCTGCGGGCCGATCCGGGCTCAGTCGTCCCACTCCGACTTTCGTCCGCGGTCCACGCGGCGGCCGAAGTTCATGCCACGCATCGAATGCACCGCGTTCACGCCGACGATGCCGCCCCAGGTGACGAAGAGGCCGGGCAGGTCGGCGTTGACCACGCCGATCGCCGAGAGCGGGATCGCGAGGATCAGCGAGACGATGCCGAAGCCGAAGCGCTCGCCCCAGGAGTCCACGGGGCTGTTGGGCGCGCGGGAGCCGCGGGCGACGACCATCTGCTGCTCGGCCATGTGCCGGCGCATCCGCCGGTCGATGGTGCCGTCCAGGCGCTGCTCGACCTTCCCGAGGAAAGAGTCGACCAGCGCGGACTCGTACTCTTCGCCTAGCTCTCTGCGGGCGTGCAGAGTGGCGTCGAGTTCCTTTTTGAGTTCGGCGTCACGGGCTTCCATAAGCGTTTACGTTACGCAGCCGACACGGGCGTGACAGTGGGGCTATCCCCCCTTTCCGCGGGGATGTGCGACGTGTCGCGGCGGGCAAGCAGCCAGTACAGGACCGCCGGGACCAGCAGGCCCACGATCCACGAGATGTCCGCGCCGCCCAGCGGCTCCACCAGCGGGCCCGTGTAGAAGTGCGTCACCAGGAAGGGCAGCTGGGCGAGCAGGCCCACTCCGTAGACCGTCAGCGCGTCCCAGCGCCACGCCCCGTAGCGGCCGTGGGGGTCCGAGAGCGCCGGGATGTCGTAGCGCTCCTTGGAGATCAGGTAGTAGTCGACCAGGTTGATCGCCGACCACGGCGTGAAGAACGTCAGGAGGAACAGCAGGAAGTCCTTGAAGGACGTCAGGAAGCTGTCCTTGCCGAGCAGCGCCACCACCGTGCCCGCCACCATGATCAGGGAGATGTATGCCGCCCTGCCGCGCGGCGAGAGGGTCTTCTGGCCGCGGAATCCGCTGATGCTGGTCACCATCGACATGAAGCCGCCGTAGGTGTTGAGCACGTTGATCGTCAGCTTGCCGAGCGCGATCACGAAGTACAGGAACGACGCGATCAGGCCCGTGCCGCCCAGGCCGACCACGTATCCGACCTGGTTCGCGAGGAACGCGTCCCCCGCGCTCGCCGCCACGAGCACACCGAACGTCATCGACCACTGCGAGCCGAGCGCGGAACCGGACAGGGTCCACCAGAAGGTGGCACGCCCCGACGTCGTACGCGGCAGATAGCGCGAGTAGTCCGCGACGTAGGGACCGAAGGCGAGCTGCCAGGACGCCGAGAGCGACACCGCGAGCAGGAACATCGGCAGGTCGAAGTGCGCGTCGCCGAGCAGTGTCGATATGTCTACGCGGTCCAGGAGGCGGATGCCCAGGTAGATGAAGGCGAGGGCGCAGATCACGCTCGCCACCCGCCCCAGGACGTGGATCACGCGGTAGCCGACCGCCGCCACCACCGCGGTGACCACCGCGAAGATGATGATGCCGGTGGTGTCGTTCGTGTGCGTGAGCTGGGCCGTGGCCTGTCCGGCAAGGACGCTGCCGCTGGCGAAGAAGCCGACGTACATGAGGATGACGAGCAGGAGCGGCACGACCGCGCCGCGCACCCCGAACTGGGCGCGGGACTGGATCATCTGGGGCAGGCCCAGCTTCGGGCCCTGCGCCGAGTGCAGGGCCATCACCGCGCCGCCGAGCAGATTGCCGAGCAGCAGGCCGACCACCGACCACACCACGTCGCCCCCGAAGACGACGGCGAGCGCGCCGGTGACGACCGCGGTGATCTGCAGGTTGGCGCCGAGCCACAGGGTGAACTGGCTGAACGCCGTGCCGTGCCGTTCGTCGTCGGGGACGACGTCGATGGAGCGTCGCTCCACGAGAGTGTCTGCCATGATCCGGTGAACTCCCTGCTGCTGGGTGAACTGCTTTCCTGCGGGGTTTCCTGCGGGGGCGGGTTACTTCTTGGTGAGTTACTTCTTGGCGAGCTACTTCTTGGTGATCCCGTGCCGCGCCGCCCAGTCGTTCGCGACGTCCTCCGGGTCCTTCTTGTCCTTGTCCACCAGGCGGTTGAGCTCGGTGAGGTCCTTGGTCGTCAGTGCGTTGCCCAGGCGGGCGAGCGCCGCGCGGACCGTCGAGTCGGCCTTGCGGTCGGCGATGAGCGGGACGACGTGCTGGCCGGGGATGAGGTTCTTGGGGTCGGTGAGCACGACCCACTTCTCGGCGACGATGTCGGTGTCGGTGGTGAAGAGGTTCGCGACGTCGACGTCGCCCTTCTTCAGGGCGCCCTTCACCAACGGGCCCGAGGAGTCGAGTGACTTGAACTCCTTGAACTCGACTCCGTAGACGTCCTTGAGGCCGACCGAGCCGACCGTGCGCTTCTTGACCTCGGGCGCGGCGCCGATGACGAGCTTGCCGTTGTGCTTCGCGAGGTCCGCGAGGGTCTTCAGGCCGTACTTGTCGGCGGTCTCCTGGGTGACGACGAAGGCGTCGGAGTCCTCCGCCTTGCCGTAGGGCAGGATCTGCAGGCCGCGCGGCAGGACCATGGCGAGGGCGTTCTGCATCTCGCCCTCCTCGGTGGCCTTCGCCTTGGTGTCGAGGTAGTGCAGGAGCGCGCCCTGGTACTCGGGAAGGAGGTCGATGTCGCCGCCCTTGAGGGCGGGGATGAGGATCTCGCGGGTGCCGAGGTTGGGGCGGACCGTGGTCTTCACGCCGGCCGCTTGGAGTGCGGCGGCGTAGAGGTAGCCGAGCACCTGGTTCTCGGTGAAGTTGGCGGTGCCGATGGTGACGCCGTTCTTGCTGGAGCCACCGCCTCCGCCGCCGGAGCCCTGTCCGTCGAGGGAGGTGATGCCGCCGCTGCAGGCGGCGAGCGCGGGGACGGACGCGGCGGCGAAGAGTCCGCCGAGAGCGGTCCTGCGGTTGATGGGGGCCATCTGGGTTTGCTCCTAGGCCGACTTGGCGGGGCGGTGGCGGAAGAGGGCGCGCTGCAGTCCGGAGAGCGCGAGATCGAGTACGACGGCGACGACGGCCACGAGCACGGCGCCGCCGAGCACCTGGACCAGGTCGCGCTGGGCGAGCCCGTCGAAGACGTACCGGCCGAGCCCGCCGAAGGAGACGTACGCGGCGATGGTGGCCGTCGCGACGACCTGGATGAGCGCGAGCCGGAGCCCGGTCATGATCAGCGGGAGCGCGAGGGGCAGCTCGACCTGGAAGAGGACCTGGTGCCAGCGCATGCCCTGGCCGCGCGCGGCGTCGCGCACCTCCGGGTCTACGGCGGTCATCCCCGCGTACGTGTTGGTGACGATGGAGGGGATGGCGAGGGCGACGAGCGCGATGTAGACGGGCCACATCGAGAGCCCGCTGGCGAGGAAGACGAGGACGACGAGCCCGACCGTGGGCAGCGCGCGTCCGAAGCTGGAGAGGTTGATGGCGAGGAAGGCGCCGCGCCCGGTGTGCCCGATGAGCAGGCCGACCGGCAGCGCGATGGCGGCGGCGATGAGGGTCGCGAGCAGCGAGTACTGGAGGTGCTCGGCGAGGCGGTGCCCGATGCCGTCGGACCCGGCCCACTGCTCGCCGCTGACCAGCCAGGCGCCGAGGTCCTTGAAGAGTTCGTACATGTCACGCGCTCCTCTTGCGGCGGGTCCAGGGCGTCAGGACGTACTGGAGGGTGACGAGCAGCGCGTCCGCGACGAGCGCGAGGAGCAGGGTCAGGACGACGCCGACGATGACGGGGGTGGGGAAGTTGCGCTGGAACCCGTCCGTGAAGAGCTGTCCCAGGCCGCCGTCGCCGATGTAGGTCGCGACGGAGACGAGGGAGATCGCCATGACCGTCGCGATCCGTACGCCCGCCATGATCACCGGGAGTGCGAGGGGGAGTTCGACGGTGAGGAGGGTGCGCAGGGGCCGGGTGCCCATGGCCTTGGCCGCTTCCTTCGTCTTCGCGGGGACGGAGTCCAGGCCCTCGACGGTGTTCCGCAGGAGCACGACGAGCGTGTAGATCGTCAGGCCGATGACGGTGGTGGTGCGGGTGAGCCCGCTGACCGGCAGGAGCAGCACGAAGACGGCAATGGACGGGATGGTGAAGAGGATGTTCGACAGGCCGAGGAGCAGCCCGCGCAGGGCGCGCACGCGGTGGGCGACGACGGCCAGGGGGAGCGAGACGAGCAGGCCGAGGAGTACGGCGGTGAGGGCGGCCTGGAGGTGGGAGAGGGTGAGGGTGGTGAGGTCGTCGGTGTGGTCGGCTATCCACGACCAGTCGACGGTCACGGGGTGCGGTCCGTTGCCGCGGGGGCGGTGCTGGCCTCTGGGTCCGTGCCGCCTGCGCCTTCCGTGGGCTGCGGTCCCGTCTGCCTCGGGAGGTCCGCTGGCGGGTGCGGGTCGTCTTGGGTTGCTCGCGCAGTTCCCCGCGCCCCTTCCAGGGGCGCCCCGTCAGGGGCGCGGGGAACTGCGCGATCAGCCCCCACCGGCCCGCAGACTGCCCGGCCCCTCTCGTGCGTCGCGCCCGCCCGGTCGTGGATGTCCTCCCGCGACGTCACCCCGGTCAGGGCGCCCGTCTCGTCGACCCGGGCCACGAGGCCGGTCGGGGAGGACAGGGACTCGTTGAGGGCCGAAAGCAGCGAGTCCGTGTCGCGCAGGGGACGTACGGGGAGGTCGTCGGCCTCCCCGTCCACGTGCCGCCAGGCCACCGGGGCGCCCGCCGCGTCCAGGCGCAGCGTCCAGGCGCCGCCCTCCGGGGCCGGGGCCTGCGGGACCTGTGCCAGGGTCGTCAGGGAGAGCAGCTTCAGGCCGCGCTCCGCGCCCAGGAAGTCTGCGACGAAGTCGTCCGCCGGGCGGGCCAGGAGCTCGGCGGGCTCGGCGCACTGGACGAGGTGGCCGCCGGTGCGGAAGACGGCTATGCGGTCGCCGAGCCGGACGGCCTCGTCGATGTCGTGCGTGACGAAGACGATGGTCTTGTTCAACTCCCGCTGGAGGCGCAGGAGTTCGTCCTGGAGCTGGGTGCGGACGACGGGGTCGACCGCGCCGAACGGCTCGTCCATCAGGAGCACCGGCGGGTCGGCGGCGAGTGCGCGGGCCACGCCCACGCGCTGCTGCTGGCCGCCGGAGAGCTGGTGCGGGTAGCGCTTCCCGGCGTCGGCGGCGAGGCCGACCGTCTCCAGGAGTTCGGCCGCCCGCGTCCGCGCCTTCTTGCGGCCCCAGCCGAGCAGCAGCGGCACCGTCGCGATGTTGTCCAGGACCGTGCGGTGCGGGAAGAGCCCGGACTGCTGGATCACGTAACCGATGGAGCGGCGCAGCTCGGCGGCGTCCTGCTCCAGGACGTCCTTGCCGTTGACCCTGATCGTCCCGGAGGTCGGATCGACCATCCGGTTGATCATGCGGAGCGTCGTCGTCTTGCCGCAACCGGAAGATCCGACGAGGACGGTCACGCCCCCTTCCGGCATCTCAAGGCTGAGGTCGTGGACCGCGGTTGTGCCGTTCGGGAAGCGCTTGTGGACCGTATCGAATTGGATCATGAGGAGTCCCTTGCCCGGCTGTATATCGTCATGCAGAGTTCTCGTTGACTGAATAGATTGTCAATAGCTTGTCCACGCCCCGGCGTAAATCACTGGTTACGAGTGATCGCAGGGCAAGACGGAGCGTCCGGGTTGAGGAGGAATTGCGAGTGATGTCGTCTCGAATCGCGGACACAGCGACCGGCAGGGCGACCGACGACAGCGGCTCGGTCGTCGTCCTGGACGGCCGCGGATTGATGGTCGCAGATGTCGTACGCATGGCCGAATCCACCGCAAAGCCCGTTCCGGGAACGGATGGGATGAAGCGTGTGGAGGCTTCCTGGGACGCGGCGCGGGAGATCGCCTCCTGGGGGCGCGTCTACGGCCGCTCCACCGGCGTGGGCGCCAACCGGAATGAGTCCGTGCCGACCGAGGCGGCCTCCGACCACGGCCTGCGCCTGCTGCGCAGCCACGCCGGGGCGATCGGCGCCGAGCTGCCCGCGCGGCAGGTGCGCGCGATGCTCGCGGTCCGCGCCAACCAGCTCCTCGCGGGCGGCGCGGGCCTGCGCCCGACCGTCGTCACGGCGCTCTGCGAGGCCCTGGAGACGGGCGCGTACCCGAAGGTCAACGAATTCGGCTCGGTCGGCACGGGCGACATCGCCGCCCTCGCGCAGATGGGCCTCGCGCTCGCCGGCGAGCACCCCTGGCAGGGAGCGGGGGCGGCCCCCGCGCCACAGCCCCTCGACAACAACGACGCCCTCGCCCTGATCAGCAGCAACGCCCTCACGCTCGGCCAGTCCGCGCTCGCCCTGCACGAACTGCGCGGGCTCGTCGCGGCCACGCAGGTGGTGGCGGCGCTGACCTTGATGGCGGTCGACGGTTCGTACGAGGCGTACGCGCTGCCCGTGCACGAGGCGCGGCGCCACGCGGGCTCGTACGCGGTCGCCGAACGCATGCGGCAGATCCTCGGCGCCCCCGATCGGCCCACGCCGCCGCTCGGCCGCATCCAGGACCCGTACGGCCTGCGCTGTGTGCCGCAGATCCACGGGCCCGCGCACGACGCGGCGGACGCCCTTGAGGACGTCCTGACCGTCGAGATCAACGCGGCCGCCGAGAACCCGCTGATCTCGGCGGAGGACATGGCGGCCTACCACCACGGCGGCTTCTACCTCGCCCAACTCGCCCTGTCCCTCGACCACTTCAGGCTCGCGGTCACGCAGGCGGCGCGCCTGTCGACCTCACGCCTCTCGACCCTGAACGAACCGGGCTTCACCCGCCTTCGCCCGTTCCTCGCGGACGGCGAACCGGCGTCATCGGGGGTGATGATCCTGGAGTACGCGGCCGGTGCGGCCCTCGGTGACCTGCGGGCCTTCTCCGCGCCTGCCTCGCTCGGTCACGCGGTGCTCTCCCGTGGCGTCGAGGAACAGGCCAGCTTCGCCTCGCTCGCGGCGCGGCAGACGCTGCGGGCGTGCGAGGCGTACCGCCTGGTGGTCGGCTGCGAACTGGTGGCGGCCATAAGGGCGTTGAGGCAGCGGGACATGCGACTCGATCCGGAGCTGCCCGTCGGGCGGGCCTTCGAGCTCGCGGACTCGGTGCTCGACGCGGAGCTGGCCGACCGGCCGTTGACGGATGATGTGACGGCGGCGGCCGGGCTGCTCGACCGGTTCACCGAGCTGTGGCTGGACCTCGGGTCCGGGGGCGGAACGGCCTTTGAGAGTCAGGGTGTTGTGAGGGGAACGGTATGAGTGACAGTCCTGCGGCACGGCTGCAAGTGCTCTTCGAGGGGCACCGGCTCACGCCCACGCAGCGGCGCATCGCGCACTGCATGGTGCGGCGGGCGGCGGACGTCCCCTTCCTGTCCAGCGTCGAACTCGCGGAGCTCGCCGGGGTGAGCCAGCCATCGGTGACCCGTTTCGCGGTGGCGCTCGGCTTCGACGGGTATCCGGCGCTGCGCAAGCACCTGCGGGAGCTGGCGCCAGCGGAGGCGGCGGGCGAGGCCTCCCTCAACGAGTACCAGCAGGCGGTCGAGGCGGAGATCGCGAACCTCCAGCACCTGGCGGAGGTGCTCGCCGACCCTGCGCCGGTGGAGCGCGCGGGGCGGCTCCTCGCCTCCTCGCGCCCGCTCCCCGTCCTCGGCCTGCGGGCCGCCGCGTCCCAGGCGTACGGCTTCTCGTACTTCGCGGCGAAGGTCCACCCCGACGTACGCCTCCTCGACGCGGGCGGCACGATGCTGGCCGACCGGATCGACGCTGCGGTACGGGCGGGGGCCTCGGCTCTGCTCTGCTTCGCGCTGCCGCGGCATCCGAGGGAGGTGGTCGACGCTCTGGCGTACGCCCAGTCGGCGGGCCTTTCGGTGGTGACGGTCGCGGACTCGGCGTTCGCCCCTGTCGCGGCGCACTCCGACCTCCTCCTCCCGGCGGCGGTCGGCACGGGCCTCGCCTTCGACACGGCGTGCGCGCCGATGCTGCTCGGCCGGGTGCTCCTTGAGGCGATGTGCGACGGGCTTCCTGATGCGCAGGCGCGGCTTGAGGAGTTCGATGCGGGGGCGGCGGCGCGGGGGTTGTTCGTGGAGTGAGCAGCTCCAAGGGGTGAACGCTCGGTGACCGAGCCGTATGAGCCCCCGCAGCCTGTGAGCGCCTGATCAGTCCTCCCGGCCGTCCTCGCCCCGCGCCTTCATCACCACCTTGTTGACCGCCCAGAGGCCGACGCCGATCGCGACAAGGACCCCGGCCCGGATGTAGACCTCGGCGGGCCGGTCCGCCAGTGGGCTCGCCAGGATCAGGGCGGTGATCGCGCCGAGCACGGGCAGCACCGTCGGCGTACGGAAGTGCTCGTGGTCCACCCGGTCCTTGCGCAGGACCAGGGCCGCCACATTGACCACCGCGAACACGCACAGGAGCAGGAACGCCGTCGTGTCGCCGAGTCCCTCGATCTCGCCCGTCGACACCAGGCCGACGGCCAGGAGCGACACGAAGACGATGCCGACCACCGGCGTGCGGCGGCGGGCCAGGACCCGGCCCATCGCGCGCGGCAGGATGCGTTCGTTGGCCATGCCGTAACAGAGCCGCGAGGCCATCATGATGTTGATCAGTGCCGAGTTGGTGACCGCGAACAGGGCGATGAGCGCGAAGAGTTTGTGCGGGAAGTCGATGCCGCCCGCCTTCACGACTTCGAGGAGCGGTCCACTCGATCCCTCGAGCACCTTGTAGTCCACGAGCAGGGACGAGACCAGCGCCACCAGGACGTAGATCGTGCCTGTCACCGCGACACCGATGAAGATCGCCCGCGGGAACGTACGCGTCGGATCCTTCGTCTCCTCGGCCATGTTCACCGAGTCCTCGAAGCCGACGAACGCGAAGAAGCCGAGCGCGGTCGCGCCGAGGATGCCCGTCATCAGGGCGTAGCCCGTGCCGCCGTCCGGTGACTCGAAGTCCGTGAGGCGGCCGGGATCCCCGTCCCCGCTCAGCACGGCGTACGCGCCGATCGCGAGGATGATGGCCAGGCCCGTCAGCTCGACGAGCGTGAGCACCACGTTCGTCTTCACCGACTCGGAGACGCCCCGCAGGTTCAGCGCCGCGAGCGCGAGGATGAAGAGGATCGCGATCAGCGTCGGCGGGAGCGCGTCGTTCGTCAGTTCGCTCAGGTAGTCGCCGCTGAAGGCGCGCGCCGCCGCGCTCGCGGACGAAAGCCCCGATGCCATCACCATGAACGCCACGATGAAGGTGAGGAAAGGTACCTTGAACGCCTTCTGCGTGTAGAGGGCGGCCCCTGCCGCCCTCGGATACTTGCCGACCAGCTCGACGTACGACGCCGCCGTCAGGATCGCCACGACGAAGCCGATGGCGAACGGCAGCCAGAGCGCGCCGCCGACCTTTCCCGCGACCTTGCCCGTGGTGGCGTAGATGCCGGTGCCGAGGATGTCGCCGATCACGAAGAGGATCAGGAGCTTGGGGCCGATCGCGCGGTTCAGCGCGGGTTCTCCGGCGGGTGGTGTGGTGGTGGGCGTATCGGATGTCGTCACAGGATCATCTCCCCCGAGGGTGTGCCTGGAGGGAGCACCTGCCCCGGAAGCGCGGCAAAGATGCGGGAGTTGAGGAGCCTCAGAGGTCCCGTAGTCGCCTCAGAGGTCCCGCAGCGCGTCCCGCCGCCCGCCCCCCGACTCGGCGACGATCTCCTCCAGGGTCTGCGGCTCCCGCACGGTGGCGAAGGTGACGTGGTCGCCTGACCCCGTCGCGAAGCCGTAAATCCCGGGCCTGGCAAGGCTGTTGTACGAGTAGTGGTGCGCGAAGTAGTACGCGCCCGTGTCGAGCACCGCCGCGTAGTCGCCCTGTTCGAGCAGCGGGAGCGGACGGTTCTCGGCGAGCAGGTCGCCCGCGAAGCAGGCCGGGCCCGCGATGTCCTGGCCGACGGGCGGGCCGCTCTTGGGGCGGCCCTTCGCGTCGTACGCGGCGATCCGCAGCGGCCAGGACGCGGGCGCGTACACCGTGCGCGCCGCCACCTGGACGCCCGCGTGCGTCACCGCGATGGGCCGGGTGCCCGCCGACTTGGCGTACTCGACGCGGGCCAGGATCGTGCCGTGCTTGGCGAGCAGCGAGCGGCCGAACTCGGTGACAAGGCCGTAGCGCCCGTCGAGCAGGCCGGGGACACGGGACTTCAGGCGGCGCGCGTACTGCGCGTGCGTCGGGGTCTCCTCGTCCGAGCCGAAGTTCACGGGCAGGCCGCCGCCGATGTCGATGGTGTCGATCTGCTGCCGGCCTGCCCGTTCGTTGATCTCCTCGGCCAGTTCGTACGTCGCCGACACACCCCGCACCATCAGCTCGAGCGGCATCCCCTGTGACCCGGAGTGGGCGTGCAGCCGCGTCATCCAGGGGCGGTCGAGATAAGCCTGGACGATCCACTCGCGGGCGCCCTCGTCGAGCAGCGCCACGCCGAACTTGGAGCTCGCCGTCGCGGTGGAAAGGGCGCCGATGGAGCCGCCGCCGATCTGCGGGTTCACGCGCAGGCCGATGGGCGAGCGGGTGGGCGCCGACCGGGTCATCGCGTCGATGCGGGCGAGCTCCTGCGGGTTGTCCGCGTTCACGGCGATGCCGAGGGCGAGGGCATCGCGCAGCTCGGCCGGGGTCTTCGCGGGCGAGTCCAGGACGGTGTGCGTGGGCGGCACACCGGCGGCCCGCGCCAGGGCCAGCTCGCCGGGGCTCGCCACCTCGGCGCCGATGCCCGCGTCACGAAGCAGCCGCAGGACCGGGACCAGGGGCGAGGCCTTCACCGCGAAGGCGTGCAGGACGGGTGTGCCGGGCGGTGTGACCGCCTCGAAGGCGGCGCGCAGGGTGGAGGCGGACGAGCGGATGCCGGTGACGTCAAGCAGGCCGACGATCGGGGACGCGGGGTCGACGAGGCCCTGCTCGACGGCGGCGCGGACGGCCTGGTCACGACGGGCTGCGGAGTCCGCCGCGGAACCCTCCGAGGGGCCCTCCGATGGATCCGCCGCCCTGAGGCGTCGGGTGGGGGCTTCCTGCTCTCTGCCCGCCTCGGATGCGTGTGCGGTCTCCGCGTCCTGATCGCTCATGCGTTCCAGCCAATCACCCGTGACGCGGCTCCGCTGCCCTGTCAACGTATTGACTAGCTCTATTCAACATCGCAGGATGTGAATAACAAGGTCACAGCAGAGCGGCAGAGCTCGACCAGCAGAACTTCACGCGAGGAGGCATCGCCATGTCAGGACCCCGCCCCGTACGGGCACCGCGCGGTACGGAACTGAGCGCCCTGGGATGGCAGCAGGAAGCCGCCCTCCGCATGCTCCAGAACAACCTCGACCCCGAGGTCGCCGAGCACCCCGACAAGCTCGTCGTCTACGGCGGCACGGGCAAGGCCGCCCGCGACTGGCGCTCCTTCGACGCGATGGTGCGCACGCTCAGGACCCTCAAGCAGGACGAGACGATGCTCGTCCAGTCCGGCCGCCCGGTCGGCGTCATGCAGACCCACGAGTGGGCCCCGCGCGTCCTGATCGCCAACTCGAACCTCGTGGGCGACTGGGCGAACTGGGAGGAGTTCCGGCGCCTTGAGCAGCTCGGCCTCACCATGTACGGGCAGATGACCGCCGGTTCGTGGATCTACATCGGCACGCAGGGCATCCTCCAGGGCACGTACGAGACGTTCGCCGCCGTCGCCGCGAAGAAGTTCAACGGCACCCTCGCCGGGACGATCACCCTCACCGCCGGGCTCGGCGGCATGGGCGGCGCCCAGCCCCTCGCCGTCACCATGAACGACGGCGTCGCGATCTGTATCGACGTAGACCCGCGCGCCATCGAGCGCCGCATCGAGCACAAGTACCTGGACGTGAAGGCCGACAACCTGGCCCACGCCCTCCAGCTCGCGGTCGAGGCCCGTGACGCCCGCCGCCCCCTCTCCATCGGCCTGCTCGGCAACGCGGCGGACCTCCTCCCGCAGATGCTCGCCGAGGGTGCGCCCATCGACATCGTCACGGACCAGACCTCGGCCCACGACCCGCTCGCGTACCTCCCCACCGGCGTCGACTTCCACGACATGCAGACGTACGCGGCCAAGGACCCGGCGGGCTTCACCACCCGCGCCCGTGAGTCCATGGCCCGGCACGTCGAGGCGATGGTCGGCTTCATGGACGCGGGCGCCGAGGTCTTCGACTACGGCAACTCGATCCGCGGCGAGGCCCAACTGGCGGGCTACGACCGCGCGTTCGCCTTCCCCGGCTTCGTACCCGCCTACATCCGCCCCCTCTTCTGCGAGGGCAAGGGCCCGTTCCGCTGGGCCGCGCTCTCCGGCGAGGCGTCCGACATCCACAAGACGGACAAGGCGCTCCTGGACCTCTTCCCGGAGAACGAGTCCCTCCACCGCTGGATCAAGATGGCGGGCGAGCGGGTCCACTTCCAGGGCCTCCCGGCGCGCATCTGCTGGCTGGGCCAGGGCGAGCGCGACAAGGCGGGCGACATGTTCAACGACATGGTCGGCAACGGCACCCTCGCCGCCCCGCTCGCGATCGGCCGCGACCACCTGGACTGCGGCTCGGTGGCATCCCCGTACCGCGAGACGGAGGCCATGCTGGACGGCTCCGACGCGATCGCCGACTGGCCGCTCCTGAACGCCATGGTGAACGTCGCTTCGGGCGCCTCCTGGGTCTCCATCCACCACGGCGGCGGCGTCGGCATGGGCCGCTCCATCCACGCGGGCCAGGTCTCGGTGGCCGACGGCACGAAGCTGGCGGGCGAGAAGATCCGCCGCGTCCTGACCAACGACCCCGGGATGGGTGTCATCCGGCACGTGGACGCGGGTTACGACATCGCGGAGTCGGTGGCGGACGAGAAGGGCGTACGGATCCCGATGCGCGAGGGCGACGACGGCAGCGAGGGTGACCAGGCGTGAGCGACACGTTCCACGCCATGTGGCGCTCGCTGCGGCCCATCGGCCGCAGCGACGCCTCCGGCGGCTACCGCCGCTACGCCTGGACCGGCGCCGACGCCGAGTGCCGCCTGTGGTTCCAGGCGCAGGCCGAGGCGCGCGGCCTCGACTACGAGGTCGACCGCAACGGCAACCAGTGGGCGTGGCTCGGCGACCCGTCCCGGGGCGACGCGGTCGTCACCGGCTCCCACCTGGACTCCGTCCCGGACGGCGGCGCCTTCGACGGCCCTCTCGGCGTCGTCTCCTCCTTCGCGGCGCTGGACGAACTCCGCTCCCGGAAGGTGGCGTTCCGGCGCCCCCTCGCCATCACCAACTTCGGTGACGAGGAGGGTGCCCGCTTCGGCCTGGCCTGCGTGGGCTCCCGCCTGACGGCGGGCAAGCTGACGGTCGAGGCCGCCCACCAGCTCACGGACGCCGACGGAGTCACGCTCCCGCAGGCGATGGAGGCGGCGGGCTACGACCCGCAGTCCATCGGCCCGGACCCCGAACGCCTCGCCCGCATCGGCGCGTTCGTGGAACTCCACGTAGAACAGGGTCGCGCCCTGGACCTGACCGGCGACCCGGTCGGCATCGCCTCCGCCATCTGGCCGCACGGCCGCTGGCGCTTCGACTTCAGGGGCGAGGCCAACCACGCGGGCACCACCCGCCTGGTGGACCGCCGCGACCCGATGCTGACGTACGCGGAGACGGTCCTGGCGGCGCGCAGGGAAGCCGAACTGGCGGGAGCGGTAGCCACCTTCGGCAAGATCTCGGTCGAGCCGAACGGCGTCAACGCGATCCCGTCCCTGGTCAGGGGCTGGCTGGATTCGCGGGCGGCCGACCAGTCCACCCTCGACACGGTCGTGACGGGCATCGAGAAGGCCGCCCGCGAGTACGCGGACCGGCACGGCATCGACCTCGATGTCGTACGCGAGTCCTTCACGCCGGTGGTCGAGTTCGAGCACGCCCTGCGGGACGAACTGGGCACCATCCTGGGCGGCAGCGAGGGAAGGGAGGTGCCCGTCCTCGGAACGGGCGCCGGACACGACGCGGGCATTTTGTCCGAGTCGATCCCCACCGCCATGCTGTTCGTACGGAACCCCACGGGCATCTCGCACTCCCCGGCCGAGTTCGCCGCCGAGGACGACTGCGTCGCCGGGGTGACCGCACTGGCCGACGTACTGGAAGGGCTGGCGTGCAGGTGAAGACGGACACGTACTGGCTGGAGCACGCCTGGCTCGACACGAATGTCGAGCCGGGCGTGGCGGTGGAGGTGACGGGCGACCGGATCACGGCGGTCCGCAAGGGGGTGGAGACGCCCCCACCCGGCGCCGTGGTGCTGCGGGGCCTGACGCTCCCGGGTCTCGCGAACGCCCACTCACATGCCTTCCACCGAGCGCTGCGCGGCACGGTCCAGGTGGGCTCGGGCACGTTCTGGACGTGGCGCGAGGTCATGTACTCGGTGGCGGACCGCTTGACGCCGGAGACGTACCACGCGCTGGCCAGGGCGGTGTACGCGGAGATGGCCCTGGCGGGTATCACCACGGTGGGCGAGTTCCACTACTTGCACCACGGCCCGGGTGGTGCGGCCTACTCCGACCCCAACGCGATGGGCGAGGCGCTGATCCAGGCGGCGGCGGACGCGGGCATCCGCATCACGCTCCTGGACACGGCGTACGTGGCGTCGGGCCTCCTTACGGAGACACGGGGCGAGCCCCCGAACCGCCACCAACTGCGCTTCTCCGACGGTACGACGGAGGCGTGGGCGGAGCGGGCATCGGCCCTGAAGGACCGCGAGCACGCCCGGATCGGCGCGGCGATCCACTCCGTACGGGCGGTACCGGCAAGGCAGTTGGGCGCGGTGGTGGAATGGGCGTCGGCCCGCAAGGCACCCCTCCACGTGCACCTCTCCGAACAGACGGCGGAGAACGAGGCGTGCCAGAGGGTCCACGGCCGCACTCCGACCCGCCTCCTGGCGGACCACGGGGTTCTGGGCTCCCGTACGACGGGCGTGCACAACACCCACCTCACGGACGAGGACATCGCCCTGCTCGGCCGCACGACGACGGGCACGTGCATGTGCCCCACGACGGAGCGCGACCTGGCGGACGGCATCGGCCCGGCAGCCCGCCTCCAGAGAGCAGGCAGCCCTCTCTCCCTGGGCAGCGACAGCCACGCGGTCATCGACATCCTCGAAGAGGCGCGGGCGATGGAACTCAACGAGCGCCTGCGCTCGCACACGCGGGGCCACTGGACGGCGGCGGCGCTGCTGCGGGCGGCGACTGCGGACGGGCATGCGGCGCTGGGCTGGGCGGATGCGGGCGTGATCGAGACGGGGGCCTTGGCCGACTTCGCGACGGTGGCCCTGGACTCGGTCCGCACGGCGGGGCCGCTGCCGCGCCTGGCGGCGGAGACGGCGGTGTTCGCGGCGACGGCGGCGAACGTCCGCCACACGATTGTGGGGGGCCGCCATGTCGTACGGGACGGGTCCCATGCCCTGGTCGACGATGTGCCGGGGGCGCTGGCGGAGGCGGTGGCGGCGCTGCGAGATTGACTCCGGCCTGAACCGCCGCTGTTGCCGCGTGGCGGCTCCAGCCCCCCCCCGACGCGCCGTCGTCGGCTGCGGGGCCATACCGCCGCTTCGCGGGGAGTTTCCCGCCCGCCCACCCGAAACCCAGCAGTTGCCCGCCCACCCCTTAAGCCGGCCCCCAGCCCGGCCGCAGGTCTCTCAGCCCGTCCGGCGTTTGAGGACGAACTCGGCGGAGCCGGTGATCTACGGCCACCCCGGCCGGCGGAGCCGGAAAATTTCGGGAAGGGGCGGGATCGGGGAAAGAAGAAGCCGCCCGAACTCCAGCCCACCTCCCACGGAGAGCCCCATGACAACCACAGCCATCACCAACATCGGCAGCCTGGTGACCAACGACCCCGCCCTAGGGGACGGAAGCCTCCTGGGCCTCCTGACGGACGCCGCCGTCGTCCTGGACGGCGAGAAGATCGCCTGGGTAGGCCCCGCCGCAAAGGCCCCCGCGGCAGACGAGAGTCACGATGCGCAAGGCCGCGCGGCCATCCCCGGTTTCGTGGACTCCCACTCCCACCTCGTCTTCGCGGGCGACCGCACCCAGGAGTTCAACGCCCGCATGTCGGGCCGCGCGTACTCGGCGGGAGGCATCCGCACAACGGTCGCAGCGACCCGAGCCGCGAGCGACGCCGAGCTGGAGGCGAACGTCCGGCACTACCTCCGCGAGGCCCTGCGCCAGGGCACGACGACGTTCGAGACGAAGTCCGGCTACGGCCTGACGACGGAGGACGAGGCCCGAGCCCTCCGCATCGCGGCCCGCCACACGGACGAAGTCACGTTCATGGGCGCCCACATCGTCTCCCCGGACTACGCGGAGGACCCGGCGGCGTACGTAGACCTGGTCACGGGCGAGATGCTGAACGCCTGCGCGCCCCACGCCCGCTGGATCGACGTCTTCTGCGAGAAGGGTGCCTTCGACGGCGACCAGGCCCGCGCGATCCTGACGGCGGGCAAGGCGAAGGGCCTGCACCCCCGCATCCACGCGAACCAGCTCTCGTACGGTCCGGGCGTACAACTCGCCGTCGAACTGGACGCGGCATCGGCGGACCACTGCACGCACCTGACGGACGCGGACGTCGACGCCCTCGCGAACAGCAACACGGTGGCGACGCTCCTGCCCGGCGCCGAGTTCTCCACCCGGGCCGAGTGGCCGGACGCCCGCCGCATCCTCGACGCGGGCGCGACGGTGGCGTTGTCGACGGACTGCAACCCGGGCTCGTCCTTCACGTCTTCGGTGCCGTTCTGTATCGCCCTGGCCGTACGGGACATGGGCATGACCCCGGACGAGGCGATCTGGTCGGCCACGGCGGGCGGCGCGGCGGCGCTGCGGCGCACGGACGTCGGTTTCGTACGCGAAGGCGCCCGCGCCGACCTCGCCCTCCTCGACGCCCCGAGCCACGTCCACCTCGCGTACCGCCCGGGAGTCCCGCTGGTCAGCGAGGTGTGGCAGCGGGGCCGCCGACGAGTTACAGCGGATGGGTGATTTCTCGCCGACGGCCTCTCTCGTTGAGCGATCGCCGGAGCGTTCCGCTTCGGCACGCGATGACACGAGAAGACGCGAGAAGTGGAGAATTTTGTGCGTCGAATGAGTATGGCCATCGCCCTGGCCGTGGCCGCCGGCGGGCTCGGCATGTCGACGGCGACCGCCCAGGCCGCCCCCGCCTCCCCTGACCAGGGCCCCCCTTACCCCTACGCGGACTGCCTCAAGGCGACCGCCGACAAGGGGGAGAGCCCGGCGCAGGGCAAGTGGCACTGTGACCAGCTGGTCAGCAAGGGCTGGGTCAAGCCGCCGACCCGCTGACCGCCGCCGATCACCCTCCGGGGGGCCCTTCGCGGGTCCCCCCCGCACCCCCGCAGCCTGTGCGCCGCGTCAGCCCTCGCGGGCGGGCAGGCCACCGGCACCCGGCGTGCCGGTGCGGGCGAACGCGGCCCAGTACTCGCTCATCGTGGCCGACAGGCGGCGCTGTGCGGGGGTGAACTGCGGCTCGGCCGTCTCGTCCTCGAACAGGTACGGGATGTCGCCCGCATGGAAGGCGCCGAAGTCGAAGTCGCCGGGCAGCGGTAGGAACATGGGTGCGTCGCGGTCGGCGAACACGTAGGCGTACACCGGGACATGCCGTGCGAGCGCATCGTGCTGGGCCTGCGTGCCGCGCGCCCACATGCGGTCGGTGATCACGCGGTGGCCCACGCCAGCGCGGGGGAGGGGAACGCGCCCGCGCGGACCTCGCCCTCCTCGACGCCCCGAGCCACGTCCACCTGGCGTACCGCCCGGGAGTCCCGCTGGTCAGCGAGGTCTGGCGCCGGGGAGCGCGGGTGGCCTGACGGCTGTTGCAGGAAAGTCTCACGGGATGGGTGATATGCCCGTTGCTGAGCGCGACTTTCCTGTGATTCGGCCTCGCTGGTGCTGTGACCGGACAGGTTCGCCGACTTGGGTCGGCGGTGAGGTCGGCTCTCCCTGCTCGCCGTCCCCAAGGCGGTTCCTGAACTCCGCCACTGCGGGGCAACAGTGATCCACGGCGTCGCCCTGCCCGGCAGCCTGGGCTAGAGACCCGTCGCCACTGGAATATCAAGCACCGCCTTGCCCGCGACCTCGCGGGCGAGCAGCGCGCCCAGTGCCTCCTGGGTGCGGCTCCAGTCGTCGCGGCGGCCGATCTGGGGGTCCAGTTCGCCACGGGCGACCAGTGAGGCCAGCCACTCCAGGTCGGCGCCGAGGCCCGCCGCGTCGTCCATCAGGAAGAACGTCGTCAGGGAGCGGTCGTGGCGGCCGGCGTCGCCGAACAGGGCGCCGAAGGGGAAGTCCTCTCCGTCTCCCGAGCTGTGGCCGACGGCCACCAGGATTCCGTGCGGGGCCAACGCGTCGTACGCGGAGACCAGTTGAGGGCCGCCGACCACGTCGATCACTCCGTGCACCGGCGCGATGGCCTTGAGGGCGTCGGCCGCCACAACCTCGTGGGCGCCCAGGCTGGTCAGCGCCTCGCCCTTGGCGGGGTCGCTCGTCGCAGCCACCACGTGGGCGCCGCCGCGCGCCGCGAGCTGCACCGCGAACCGGCCGACGCCGCCGCTTGCCCCCGTCACCAGGACGCGGCGGCCCAGGATCGGGCC